>DASPLZ010000029.1:0-3720 GCA_035627295.1 Phenylobacterium sp.
TCAACACGTTTCCGGACGAGGCGCGCCGCTTCTTTGCCGCGGCGGCGGCAAGCGTCGACGACGATTGGCCCGATCCAGCCGGCCTCGGCCCGCCGGTGTCCGACGAGATGACGTCGCAACGCTGCGAGGCGGCGCGGCAGAAGCTGAGGGCGGCCGAGGTCCTCGCCGCCCGCGCCTTCCGCGCCGAACAGCTGGGCAGCGAGGGTGAGGCCGTACGTCTCTGGAAGGAGATCTTCGGCGAGTTCTTCCCGGCCTCGTAGCGATCGCCATGGCTGAACCTCACGATCCGATCGCCGCCGGGCCGGCCACGATCCTCAGCGGGGATCGGCCGAAGGAGCGCCTGGCCGACGATCGGCTCGGATTTGGCGGGTTCGCCCGGGCGCTCGCCCAGAGCATCGCGCGCTTGGCGCCCCGGGACGGTGTCGTCCTCGCTGTCCACGGCCCCTGGGGCAGCGGCAAGACCAGCGCCGTGAACATGGCCATGGATGCGCTTGCCGACCTGGAGACGGAGGATGCGCGCACCCTCGTGGCGCGCTTCAATCCGTGGTGGTTTTCCGAACAGGAGAATCTGACCCGCGCATTCTTCGCGGAAGTCTCCGCGGCCCTGGGTTCCAAGGTTTCCTCGCGCGTCCTCGAAGGGCTTAGGGGAGTCGCTCGCCGCGCCGCCGGGGCGAAGGGGTTGATTGGCGCCGGTGTCGCCCTCGTTCCCGGCCTGGGAGTCCTGAAGGACCTTGCGGAGGGTGGGCTCGAAACCCTCGGCGCGCTCGCCGACGACGAGCGCAGCCTCGATGCCGCGCGTCGCGAGCTGGAAGAAGCGCTGCGCGAGGAGGGCAAGCGCATCCTGGTGATCATCGACGACATCGACCGGCTGCCGGCGGACGAAGCCCGGCAGATCTTCCGGTTGGTGAAGTCGGTGGCCGACCTCCCGAACGTCATCTACCTGCTCGTGTTCGATCGCGAGATCGCGCGCCGCGCCCTGAACGAGGCCGCGGATCCCAACGGGCCGGAGTGGCTGGAGAAGATCGTCCAGGCGTCGTTCGACCTGCCGCCGGTGCATAGGATCGACCTGCAGCGGCTCTTCCTGGGCCGGCTCGAAGAGATCGTCGGCCCCGAGCCGCCGATCCAGCCTGGCCGGTGGCCCGACGTCTTCCACCGCGCGGTGGCGCCCTGGCTGCGCACGCCGCGCGACGCCACGCGCCTGGCGAACGCCGTCGCCGTGGCGTGGCCAGTGGTGGGCGACAAGGTCGATCTCGCCGACTTCGTGGCCATCGAGACGCTGCGCCTGGCGGAGCCTCAGGTATACGACAAGGTCCGCCACAACGCCTCGGCCGTGACGGGTCTGGGGGACGCCCGGGAGGATCAGAAAGCCTTCGCCGAGGAGCTTCTCGCTGGCGCCACGCCCGCGCGTCGCAACGAGGTTCGCGCCGCGCTGCAGCTCCTGTTTCCACGCCTGGAGCGGGCGTGGGCCAATCACGCGTACGACGGCGGCTTCATGGCCGGCTGGGACAAGGCGCGGCGGATCTGTTCGCCACGGCGGTTCCCCTCCTACTTCACCTTCACACTGAGTGACGACGTGCTCGGCGAAGCCGAGCTTGAAGAGGTCGTCGGGCTGCTCTCGGACCCCGCCGCCTTCGCGGCGCGGATCGATGACTACGCACGCCTTCGCCGGCGGGGCGGCGGCACGAAGGCCGATCTGGTTCTCGACGAGCTCAGCCACGACGAGGCCCTGCTGCCTTCAGCGCTGCGGATCACGGCGGCGCAGGCGCTCCTGCATACGGCCGACCACTTCATCCCCGACGTGGAGGAGCGCGGCTTCGCGACCGTGCCCGCCCTCTGGCGGATCTGGTGGGCGATCGAGGCGGTCCTGACGCCGCTCGACGCGCCGGAACGCGTCCGGTTGCTCGTCGAGGCGATGGCGGCCTCGCCCGCCTTGCAGACGCTGGCGCACGTCGTGTCGAGCTTGCGGACCCAACACGGTCGCCACGGGGAGGAGCACGCCCAGCCGGAAAGCCAGCGCCTCGTCGATGCGGCGGGTCTCGCCGAGATCGAGGCCGCATTCCGGGCGCGCATGGCCGCCGGCGGCGACACGCTTCTGGGGCGAGCGGGACTGCGGGCGATCCTCTACGCCTGGGCCGGCGTGGCCGGCGAGCCGGCGGTTCGCGCGTGGACGACGGGGGCCATGGCAACGGACGCCGGGGCCGTCCGGCTGGCGGAGGTCGCCACGAGCACGGCGGCTGCGGGCGCCATCGGCAGCTATGCGGTCGTCGAGATCCCTCAGGTGGATCGCAAGGCGCTCGGCGAAATTCTCGATGTGGACGCCCTGCTCGCTCGGCTTGACGCCTGTCGCGGAGCCGCGGCGGCGAGCGACGCGGTGATCGAGCGGTTCCTGAAGGGGCTTGCCGGCCGCCGCGGCGGCTGATCGGTCGGATCGGCCCTCAGGGCGCGAGGCCGATCTCCTTCAGGTAGGCCTCCGCGCCTTGGTTCATCTGGCGCTCCATCTCCGGCCGGCGCAGCGGGTAGAGCCACGGTATGATCAGCGGGCTCGACGAGCGCCGGGTGTAGATCGCGTTCTGGAACTCACGGGACTGGACGAGGCACTCGGGCTCGCCGCACGCGCCCGCCTTGGCCCGCTCCCAGAGCGCTTCCGCGTCGCCCTTCAGGCTCTCTTGAGCATCCGCGGTGTCCTTCTGACGGAAGTATTCGCGCATCGACCAGGTGAGCACCGGCGCGGCGGGCGCCAACACGGCGGTGACGAAGAGCTCGATGGTCAGGCCGGCCAGCAAGGCGCCGAAGAACAGCCCCACGACCAACAGGGCGCCGATTGCGCGCACCCAGTCGCCGTAGTGGCGGCGCAGCGTGGCGTCGTACCAAAGGTTTGTCCGTTGGCAGATGATGCGGGCCAGGTGCATGGGCGCCCTGCCCACCGCCGACGGGTACCAGTCGACCAGCTTGTCGTCCGACTTGCGCCGCGCCCACGCCGCCGCGGCGCCCGCGATCGCCTCGGGGTCGGCGCGCTGGCCGGCGACGAACTTGTTCCACGGGATTTCCAGGACCTGTTCGTCGAAGGCTTCCGCGATCTTGGCGGCGAGGCGCAGCGTCTTGCGCTGAAGGCGGTCGAGGACGGCGACGTCGGCGACGGTGATGAGCAGCGCCAGAGCCGCGGTGTAGGGCCGCAGCGCCGGCGCGATGAGCCCGGCGATTGCACTGGCGACCGGGATCGCCACGGTCAGGGCCAGTTGCAGGACCAGCAGATGGCTCGCCTGCGCATAGGTCTGCTGGCGCGCCCGCAGCAGGCTGAGCTGCGGCTCCGCGTTCTGCCGCTCCGGAATTGCGTTCATGCGATGGCCCTCTCGCGCCGCCGACCCGGGCCATCCGGCCGTTGAGCTTTAGCCCACATAGAGCGGAATGTGCGCGCCGAAGATCGCCTGCCATTCGGCGCCGGCGAGGATGTTCTCATTGTCGCGTTCATAGTCGCATGCGCGCAACGCGGTGGCGTGAGCCGTGCGCGCCTTCGACGCCCAGGCGTCGCCAAGGCCGATCCACTCCCCGGTCCCGGGCATAATGATCCCGCCGTTGATGCGGGAAGTCAGGTGCGCGAAGAAGTCCCGGATCAGCCAGTCGTACCAGAAATAGCTACGCTCATAGGGCCAGGTGCGCAGCAGCTCGATCGCGAGCCGCTCGAGGACATAGGACTTGAGCGGCACGGCGCAGTGACGCTGC
>DASPLZ010000030.1:0-4693 GCA_035627295.1 Phenylobacterium sp.
AAGCCGTCCGGCGAGACGCAGACGCCCGCCAGCTCGGCGTTGTCCTTATGGACGTTGCGACCGATGGTGTAGACGCGCCCCTCGGGCGTCAGGCCCTTCAGGTGGTTCTTCAGGACGTCCGAATAGCGATCCTCGCAGGCCAGGATGTGGCCCCAGGGCGCGATGGCCAGGTTGTCGGCGTAGTCCATCACCCGCGCATCCGTTGGCTCGACGAAGAGCTGCAGGCGGCCGGGCTGGTCGGCCTCGCCGGGCTGGCCTTCCTTGGGGCTCGGGACGTAGCGCAGCACCTGGCCGTGCTTGGCCGGACCGGACGAGGTGGCGGTGAAATAGACGCCGTCCTTGCCCCAGAACACGCCTTCGCCACGGCCGACGAAGGCCGCGCCGGCCCTTTGGCCGCGGAAACGCAGGTCGTCGTCGGGGTTGTCGATGCCCTCCAGATCGATCCAGGCCACCTCGGCCCAGTCGCCCGGCGCCCAGGTGACCTTGCCGTCGAAGTTGCGCACGTCGCCGCCTTCCGGCGCGGACTTCAGCCCCAGCGCCTGCAGCTTGCCGCCCTTGGCGGGCGCGGTGCGATCGTTGGGCAGGAAGCGGTAGAAGAGGCCCTTGTGATCGAAGGCGTCCTCGGTGAGGTAGATCACGCCGGTGGTCGGATCGACCGCCACCGCCTCATGCTGGAAGCGGCCCAGGCCGGTCAGCGGCGTGGCCGCCGCCAGCCCCTTGCCGACCGCCGGCACCTCATAGACCCAGCCGTGGTCCTTGGACCCGGCGCCGCCGGCCTTGACGGTGTTCTCCTCGCAGGAGAGCCAGGTTCCCCAGGGGGTGCCGCCGCCGGCGCAGTTCACCACCGTGCCGGTGAGCGCCAGGTGATGGCTCTCCAGCGTCCCGCGCTTCAGGTCGTAGACCAGCCGCGTGCAGCCGCCGGGGAGGGGATAGCCGTCGTCGTCGAGGTCGTAGGCCAGGGACTTGTCGAGCCTGTGCAGAAGGTCGCGCTTGGGGCCGAGGGGCCCGCTTTCGGGATTGCGCCAGGAAAGCTCGTGGTTGCGGACCAGCGCCACCCGGTCGCCGTCCAGCGCGAAGCAGGCCATGCCGTCGGCCTTGTCCGGCACGATCAGGCCGTCGTCCATGGTCTGGCCGAAGCGCGAGACGACGCGGTAGGAGAAGCCTTCCGGCAGGTCGAAGAGGCCGGCGGGATCGGCCTTCAGCGGGCCGTAGCCGAACACCTCGTTGCGGTAGCTTTCCTCGGCCGCCTGGCCCTGGGCCTTCAGCGCGAAGCCGCCGAAGGCGGTGGAGACGGCGGCGGCGCCCAGGAGCGCGCGACGGGAAACGGCCATAAGGAAACCTCAGGAGAAGCGGCGGTGTAGCCTCTACGGCCGCTCTGTCGCAAACCTATGACAGCGAAATGCATTCGGTATCATATTACCAAGTCGCGAAATCCCTTGCGGAATAAGGCTTTGCGCGACACTAGCGCGCACCAAAGCAGTTGACAGAGCGCCCTGCCGCCCGTACATGCGCGCCTCCTTTGCGAGGGCCATCCGGGCGCTCGCGCCAAGTTTCCGACGGATACGTCCCATGATGAAGACCACGGCTTCTCTGAAGCCCGCCGAGGTCGAGAAGAAGTGGATCGTGATCGACGCCGAGAACGCCGTGGTCGGCCGCCTCGCCTCGTTCATCGCGATGCGCCTTCGCGGCAAGCACCGGCCCGACTACACCCCGCACGTCGACTGCGGCGACCATGTGGTGGTGATCAACGCCGACAAGGTGAAGTTCACCGGCCGCAAGCTGGACCAGAAGGTCTACTACCGCCACACCGGCCACCCGGGCGGGATCAAGGAGATCACCGCCGGCAAGCAGCTTTCCGGCCGCTTCCCCGAGCGCGTGCTCGAGAAGGCCGTCGAGCGCATGCTGCCGAAGGAAAGCCCGCTGGCGCGCGCCCAGATGACGCATCTGCGCATCTACAACGCCGGTGAGCATCCGCACGAGGCCCAAAGCCCCGAAACCATCGCGTTCGCCGAGCTGAACGCCAAGAACACCCGGAGCCAGTGAGCATGTCGGACACGCAAGACACCGGCGCGCCCGAAGCCGCCCCGGTCGAAGCCGCCACCGGCTTCGACGCCCTGAAGGCGCTGTCGTCCAACCCGGACACCCAGATCGCCCGCGAGCCCATCCGCGACGCCCAGGGCCGCAGCTACGCCACCGGCAAGCGCAAGAACGCCGTCGCCCGCGTCTGGATCAAGCCGGGCAAGGGCAAGATCACCATCAACGGCCGCGACCAGGAGGTCTACTTCGCTCGCCCCGTGCTGCGGATGATGATCGCCCAGCCGCTGGAAGTGACCGACCGCATGGGTCAGTTCGACGTCGACGTGACCGTGACCGGCTCGGGCCTCTCCGGCCAGGCCGGCGCGGTGCGCCACGGCCTTTCCAAGGCCCTGACCTACTATGAGCCCGGCCTGCGCGCGGCGCTGAAGCCGCACGGCTTCCTGACCCGCGACAGCCGCGTCGTGGAGCGCAAGAAGTACGGCAAGGCCAAGGCCCGACGTTCCTTCCAGTTCTCGAAGCGCTGATCGCGCGCGAGCCATCGCGTTGCGAAAGGGGCGCTTCGGGAAACCGGGGCGCCCTTTTTCTTTGTCCGCTTGCGTAGGAGGTCCTTCAGATGACCCCGAAAGTCTTCATCGACGGCGAGGCCGGCACCACGGGCCTGCAGATCCGCGAGCGCCTGGAAGGGCGCCCGGACATCGAGCTGCTGTCCATCGACCCGGACCGGCGCAAGGACCCGGCCGCGCGCGCCGAGCTGCTGAACGCCGCAGACGCGGTGGTCCTCTGCCTGCCGGACGACGCCGCCCGCGAGGCCGTGGCGATGATCGACAATCCGCACGTGAAGGTGATCGACGCCTCGACGGCCCACCGCACGGCGGAGGGCTGGACCTTCGGCTTCCCCGAGATGGATCCCGGCCAGCGGCAGGAGATCCGCTCCTCGCACCGCATTTCCAACCCTGGGTGCTGGTCGACGGCCTTCATCGCCCTGGTGCGGCCGCTGGTCAGCGCAGGCCTGATCCCGGCGGAGCTGACGCTCACCACCAGCGGCGTTTCCGGCTATTCCGGCGGCGGCAAGCCGATGATCGCCGAGTTCGAGGACGAGTCCTCGCCGGACTACACCACCGCCGCCTACCGCATCTACGCCCTGGGGCTCGGCCACAAGCATGTGCCGGAGATGCAGGTGCACTCCGGCCTGCTGACCGCACCCATCCATGCGCCGGCGGTGGGACGCTATCGCCAGGGCATGATCGTGGAGGTGCCGCTGCACCTGGAGCATCTCTCCGGCGTCAGCGGCCTGGGCGACCTGCACGCGGGCCTGGCCCAAGCCTACCAGGGCGAGGCGTTCGTCGAGGTGGCCTCGCTGGAGCAAAGCGCCGCCCTCAAGACCCTGCAACCGGAGGAGCTGAACGGCACCAACCTCATGCGGCTGTTCGTCTTCGGGAACGAGGGTTCAGGGCAGGCCCGCCTGGTCGCCCAGCTCGACAACCTCGGCAAGGGCGCCTCGGGCGCGGCGGTGCAGAACCTCAACCTGGCGCTCGGCCTGCCGGAGGGCGCGGGGCTGTGACCCTGCGGCGGGCGACGCCGGCCGACGCCGAGGCGATCGCCCGGGTGAACCAGCACGCGCGCTGGTTCCAGCCGAGCCTGGCGGACGAGGTCGATCCAGGCGCCCTGGCCTATTTCGCTGAGGAGGTTCTCCCGCAGAACGAGGTCTGGGTCAGCGAGACGGCCGCGGGCGTGATCGGCGTCATCGCCTTCACGCCGGAGTGGGTGAACCACCTCTACGTCCTGCCGGACCACCAGGGACAGGGGCTGGGCGGCGTGCTGCTGGACATCGCCAAGGCGCAGTCGCGCGATCTGCAGCTCTGGACCTTCGTGGGGAACACCAAGGCGCGACGCTTCTACGAGGCGCGCGGCTTCGTCCTGGAGGAGGAGACCGACGGATCGCGAAACATGGAGCGCGAGCCGGACGTGCGCTACCGCTGGCGCGCCTGACCTACCGCCGTGGCGGCGTCGTAACTAACTCTATGAGCATGCAGCCGATTTCGCTCGATCGCCGCCTCGTCCTGTTCGGCTCGGTCGCCCTCGCCGCATGCGGCGGCCGTGCCGATGCGGCGCCCGACGCCTACGCCGCCTCGCCATTCCGCAGGCTCAGCGACGCCGAATGGAAGAAGCGCCTGCCGGCCGCCAGCTACGCCGTGCTGCGCCACGAGGCCACCGAGCGGCCCGGCTCCAGCCCGCTGGACCATGAGAAGCGGAAGGGAACCTTCGTCTGCGCCGGCTGCGCCCTGCCGCTTTTCAAGTCGGACTGGAAGTTCGATTCCGGCACCGGCTGGCCGAGCTTCTACACGGCCATCAAGGGCGCGGTCGGCAAGAAGACCGACTTCAAGATCGGCGTGCCGCGCACCGAATACCACTGCGCCCGCTGCCTGGGGCACCAAGGTCACGTCTTCAACGACGGCCCGCGCCCCACCGGCCTGCGCTACTGCAACAACGGCGTCGCCCTGCGGTTCGTGGCCGCCTAGCCAGGCAACCGCGCCAGCAGCCGATCGCAGGCTTCCTGGGCGCTCAGCGCCGTGACGTCCTCTTCGATGCAGCCAGGGTTGCGGAGCAGCCGATGCCTGCTTCGCAACATGTCCAGCACGGAGACATCCGTCAGCTT
>DASPLZ010000031.1:0-3677 GCA_035627295.1 Phenylobacterium sp.
CAGCGAAGTGATCGAATCCTACCAGCAGCGGCTCGCCGCCCGGCCGGCCTACCAGAGGGCGTCGGACGCCACCTGGCCGGCGTCGCTGTTCGAGGGCGGCTAGCCCTCGGCCACGCAGTTGGTGGGGCTGCGGTCCTTCACCGTGAAGGTGGCCTCACGGCCCTTGCCGCGCAGGTCGTACCAGTCGTTGGCGTAGTGGATGCCCGAGGCGACCACCTGGCCCTCCAGGGTGGTGATCGAGCCGTCGCCGAGAATCATCCGCACGCGGTTGCGGCCGTTGTCGAAGGTCGCCTTCAGCGTCTGCCCGTCGTCGCAGCGGTAGACGGCCACGGTGGTCGGCGGCGTCTCTGGCGTGCCCAGCCAGCGTGGCGTGAAGCAGCCGGAAAGCCCGGCGGCGGCGGAGATCAGGACGGCGGAAATCAGCAGGCGGCGCATGCCGTCAGTCCTATTTCACAGAGAAGCCGCCGTCGATAACCAGTTCGGCGCCGGTGACGTAGCGGCTCTCGTCGGAGGCCAGCCACAGCACGCCATCGGCGATGTCCGACGGCAGGCCCTTGAAGCCCAGCGGCACGCCGGTCTCGGCCATGGCGTCGAGGGCGCCCGAGCGGGCCGGGCCGAGGTTGGCGCCCAGCTGGCCGGTCATGATCGAATCCCAGATCGGCGTCTCGATGATGCCCGGGTGGACCGAGTTCACGCGGATGCCGTCATGGGCCCCGGCGCACTCCATGGCCACCGACTTGGTGAAGAGGCGCACCGCCCCCTTGGTGGCGCAGTAGCCGGCCAGGATGGCCGAACCCTTCAGGCCCGCCACAGAGGACATGTTGACGATCGAGCCGCCCGAGCCCCCCTCGCGCATCAGGGGGATGGCGTGCTTGCAGCCCAGGAAGACCCCGTCGACGTTGACCGCCGTCTGCTTCTGGAAATCGGCCAGGCTCATCTGCAGGATCGAGCCGCTGATGGCGATGCCGGCGTTGTTCACCAGGATGTCGAGCCGGCCGTGGCGCGCCTTGATGGCGGCGATCACCTCGACCCAGGCGTCCTCCTGAGTGAAGTCCTGCTTCAGGAACTCGGCCTTGCCCCCGGCCGCCTGGATGGCGGCGAGGGCCTCCGCGCCGTCCGCCACGTCGGTGAGCACGACCACCGCGCCTTCGGCCGCCAGCCGTTCAGCGCAGGCGCGCCCGATCCCGCTGGCGGCGCCGGTCACCAGCGCCACCTTGCCATCCACGCGAGCGCCCATGCCTCGTCCTCCCTGAGTGCTTGCCGCCAGCTATAGCGGCTGCTCAGGCAGGCTCCAGCCTGACGTTACGGCGCCGGCCTCAGCGGAACGGCACTCCGCTGCCGTCGGCCATGACCAGGCCCATCACCATCGCCAGGCCGAGCAGCACGATGCCGCCGATGGTGGCGATGTCGGCCAGATGCTCGAACTTCTCGGCACGGTGCTTGTCGGGGCCGTGGTGGCCCTGGCCGTTTCCGAATTTGAGCCGCATTGCGATCTCCTCGCTTCCGGTTGCGTCCGGGAAGCGACGGGCGGCGAGGGCCCGTCCGGCGATCGGTTGTCAGGGGCCGCCGGGCAGGCCCTGGTCGCCCGAGCTTGCCGAGCGTGGACTCACCCTAGCCGAATTCTGCATAACGGCGAAATCACAATCTTTTCGACGCCTTGGCCAGCGGCAGCTGATCGGGTGCGAAGAGGCTGGGCGCCTGGCCGATGCGGGCGCGCTCGAGGGTGAGCAGCTTCAGCTTGATTTCGACCCCGCCGGGGGCGGAAAACCCGCCGGTTCCGCCGTTCGCCGCCAGGATGCGGTGACAGGGCACGATGATCGGAATCGGGTTCTTGCCCAGCGCCTGGCCGACCTCCCGCGACAGGGCCACGTCGCCGAGACGCCGGGCGATGTCGCCATAGGTCAGGGTCTCGCCGGCGGGGATGGCGCGGGCGATCTCATAGACCCGCTGATGGAAGGGCGGGGTGTCGGACAGGTCGAGCGGGACGGTCGTCAGCTCGCCGCGGCCGGTGTCCAGCAGGGCCTGCACGGCGGCGATGGCCTCGGCGATGTCGGGCGGCGGCGAAGCCTCGGCGGCGGCGGGGTGGCGGCGGGCGATGTAGGCGCGCTGGGCGGCTTCGTCGGGCTCCGGCAGGGCCGTGCCGCGCACGCCGGCGTCGTTCCAGGCGATGGCGCCCGGACCGAGGGCGGTGGGGAAGATCGCGAAGGCGGCGGCCTGCATGGCGCGGAGCCTATCACGGCCGTTTGGTCTCGCCGAAGGTAGCAAAGGCCATGAAGTCCGAAAACGGCGAGGGCTAGGGGACGCCCGAGGGGGTTGTCGAACTAGCGGCGGCGGACTAGAACAAAAAACGAACAAGGGGGCGCCCGATGAGCATTCTGGAACGCGCGCGCGACTTCATCCTGCGCGAGGCCCGGCTGATCGACCGCCGGCTGTTCGAGGTCGGGTTCGAGGGTGGCGACCCGCGGTCGGTGCTGGCGGCGATCAGGGCCTACCAGAACCCCGATGGCGGCTTCGGCCACGCGCTGGAGGCCGACACGCGCACCGCCGCCAGCCAGCCGCTCTATGTGGAGGTGGCGCTGGAGTACATGGCCGACGCCGGGCTCGCGGACGCGGAGATGGCGAGCCGGGCCTGCGACTTCCTGCAGGCGGTGAGCGGGCCGGACGGCGGCGCGCCGATCCTCCTGCCGGGATTCGAGGCGGCGGCGCACGCGGCGCACTGGCGGGACCTCGACTTCACGCCGGGGATCAATCCGAACGGCGGCGTCGTGGGGCGGCTTTATGAGCTGGGGATCGAGCATCCGTGGCGCGAGCGCGCCGCGGCCTTCTGCTGGGCGCAGATGGACGGCGTCGACGGGGCGCATGACGCCAGCGAGGCGCTGATCTTCCTGGAGCATGCGCCGGACCAGGCGCGGGCCGGACCGGCGATGGCGAAGCTGCTGCAGGGCCTGCCGGACCAGCGGTTCTACAAGGCCGATCCCGCCGCCGAAGGTTATGGCCTGACGCCGCTGAACTACGCCCCTTCGCCGGAGAGCGCGGCGCGGGCGCTGTTCGACGACGACCTCATCGCACGCAATCTCGACCACCTGGCCGCCGAGCAGCAGGCCGACGGCGGCTGGCCGATCGCCTGGGAGCCGCCGAGCGCAGCGGCGGTCTCGGAATGGCGCGGGGTGGTCACCCTGCGGGCGCTGAAGGTGCTGAAGGCCTACGGGCGGATTTAGCGAGGGCTATCCCTCCCCCTTGTGGGGAGGGTGGGCCGCCGAAGGCGGGTCGGGTGGGGGTTTTGCTGACTCGCCACCGCTGCTGAAACACCGCGGGTTCCCCACCCGTCTCGGCGCTACGCGCCGATCCACCCTCCCCACCAGGGGGAGGGAGCGCGCTTAAGCGTAGCTCTGCAGCGGCCGCACCTCCAGGCCGCCGCCCGCCGCGCCGCCGGCGATGGCCCGCGCCGCCGCCAGGGCGCCGGCGGCGGTGGTGTAGTAGGGGGTCTTCATCATCAGCGCCGTGCGGCGGATCTCGAAGCTGTCGGCCAGGGACTGCTTGCCCTCGGTGGTGTTGAAGACCAGCTGCACCTCGCCGTTCTTCATGGCGTCGACGATGTGCGGGCGGCCTTCCAGCACCTTCTTGACGTGCTCGACCTTCAGGCCCTGTTCGGCCAGGTAGCTCTCAGTGCCGCCGGT
>DASPLZ010000032.1:0-4413 GCA_035627295.1 Phenylobacterium sp.
GCTGGGCGGCGCGCTGCGCGGGTCCGGTGATCGCCCATTGGCCCAGCCTCTACGCCGGGCCGGCCGACGTGCTGGTGGCCTCCGCCGACGACTTGGACCCCGAAACCCTGGCCGCGCCCTATCGCGCCGGTCGCGCGGCGGTGGGCGAGCGGCTCGCCTGGGTGGTGGTCACGCGCGGCGGCGACGGGGCCGCCGCCTACGGTCCCGATGGCGAAATCCACGTGGCCGCGCCGCCCGCCGTCGTGCAGGACGCCACGGGCGCCGGCGACATCTTCGCCGCCGGCCTCCTGGACGCCCTGGTCGCCGGCGCGGAGATGGAAGCCGCCCTCGCCCACGCCTGCGCCTGGGGCTCTGCGGCCGTGACGCTGGACGCCTCGGCCCCGGTGGATGCGCCGCCGGGAACCTTCCGGCCCTTCGCCGCCGGCTAGGCCAGCTTCGCCCGCAGGCTCCGCGACAGCGTGTCCAGCCCGGCCACGGCGATCATGTAGAGGATGATGATGAAGGCCGCCTGGTCGAAGGCGAAGATGCGGATGCGCTCTTCCAGCTCGAAGCCGATGCCGCCGGCGCCGACGATGCCCAGCACGGCGGCGTTGCGGAAGTTGCCCTCCAGGAAGAACAGCACCTGGCTGGCCATCACCGGCGTCACCTGCGGGGCAAGGCCATAGCGCATCACCTGCAGGGACGAGCCGCCGGCCGCCCGGGCGCCCTCCATCGGCTTCTCGTCGCAGTTCTCGATGGCCTCGGCGTAGAGCTTGGCTAGGCTCGGCAGGTCGGCGATGGCGAGCGCGATCACCCCGCCGAACGGCCCCAGCCCGAAGGCCGAGACCAGGATCAGCGCCCAGACCAGGGCCGGCACGCCGCGGAACATGTCCAGCGCCCGCCGGAAGCCGAAGTGCAGCACCGGGTTCCGCACCACCGTCTTGGCGCCGATGATCCCCAGCGGCAGGGCCGCGACGGCGGCCAGGAAGGTGCCGGCGAAGGCCATGGCGAAGGTCTCGGCCAAGGCCAGCAGGATGCGGACCAGCTGTCCCCCGTCGGTCGGCGGGAACATGGAGCCGAAGAGGCGCCCGAGCTTGCCTATCCCGCCCAGGAAAGCCGAGGGCGTCAGGTCGAGGTCGACGGCCATGACGGCCAGCGCCGCCAGGCCGCCCACCACCAGCAGCACCCGGAGGAGACGTTGGCGCAGGCTGAGCTTCAGGGCGTGGGGCGCGGCGGCCAGGGCCGCTTCATAGGCCGGGGTCATCGCTCCGCTCCCAGGCCGATCAGCCGGTGGCGCAGCCATTCGGACAGCATGTCGATCAGGAAGATCACCGCCACGATCAGCAGCAGGATCGCGAGGTAGGTGTCGAACTCGGTATAGGTGATCGCCCGCTGCAGCTCGAGGCCGATGCCGCCGGCGCCGACGATGCCCAGCGCCGCGGCGCCCGCCACATTCCCCTCCAGCCGGATCAGGGCGTAGGAGGCGTAATTGGGCAGCACCTGCGGCGCCACGCCGTAGCGGATCTTCTGGACGAGCCCCGCACCGGCGGCGGTCAGGGCTTCCAATGGACGAGGGTCCACCTCCTCGTTGATCTCGGAGAAGAGCTTGCCCAGCGAGCCCATGGTGGAGATGGCGAGGGTGATCACCCCGGCCAGCGGCCCCACCCCGAAGGCGGCCACCAGCACCAGGGCCATGATGATGTCCGGGAGGGTGCGGATCGCCTCCAGCGTGCGGCGCACGGCGAAGCGCACCGGCGACCAGGGCATCAGGTTGCGCGCGCAGAGGAAGGAGGCGACCAGCGCCCCGGCCGCGCCCAGCACGGTGGCGACGATGGCCATCTCCAGTGTCTGCCAGGCCAGCCGCAGCCACTTGGGCAGGTCGTAGAACCACCAGTAGAGCGAGCCGCGCGTCTCGCGGCCCTGCAGCAGCGCCTCGGGCTTCAGGTCCGGGGTCATGCGGTCGAGGAAGACGCCGATCCGGCCGAGCGGGTCGCCGCCGAGGTCGGCGGTGAAGAACTCGCTGCGCTGGAAGGAAACCGCCAGCAGCGCCGAGAACACGAGGATCCCCAGCGCCGCCTCCAGCCGCCGGCGGCGCAGGGTCGTGCGGCGCAGGGCCTCGAAATCGGCGACGGCGGTCACGGGGCGAGCGGCCGCTGGGTCAGGGCCTCGGCCTCGGCGGCTTCGAACTCGGCGGCGCCGGGCGTCCAGGCGCGGGCCCAGGCGAAGGCCGCCGGGTCTTCCAGGTGCATGGCCACATGGATGCCGATCAGCCGAAAGCGGGTCTGCTCGGGCAGGTCCTTGCGCGCCACCACGGCCAGCGTAGCGCGGGGGCGTCCCTGCCAGAGCGCCTTGAGGTCGGCGCAGGGCTTGTCGGCGGGCGAGACGCCGCGGCATTGCCGGTACCAGGTCCCGCCGTGCACCACCGCCGCATCGGCCCGCCCGGCGCGCAGGGCCGCCAGCGCCCCTTCGGCGTCCACGGCGAAGGTCTCGCGGGCGAAGAGGTGGGGGCCCAGGTGGTCGGTCAGCGCCTTCTTGGGATTGGCGTAGGCCGCCGGCCCCCTGCCGGCGTAGACCACCACGCCGGACTTCAGGGCGGGCAGGCCGCGGGTCTCCCTGGCCCGCACCGCCAGCACGGCCGGCACGCGGCTGAGCGCGCCTTCGGGCCGGACGGTGAGGATGGCGCGCGCCTTGCCGGCGGCGAGCGGATAGCTGGCCCCGTCGAGCACCGCCAGGTCGACCCCGCCGGCCGCCAGGGCGCGGGCGGCGGCGGCCCGGTCGGCCATCGGACAGGCCAGCACCTCGGTCTTCATTCGCCTGGCGAGGAGCGCGAAGTAAGCCTTCTCCGTCGGGCTGGCGGCAGCGGGCAGGGCCGCGCAGGGCGCGGTGGCCGGCGCCGGCAGGGCGATGCGGATCGCGGCCTTGGCGACGCCCACCGGGGCTGTGGCCATGAGGGCGGCGAGCGCCAGCGCCCTCACGGCCGGCCTCCGCCGCGGCGGTCGGAAAGGTCGCTGGCGCGCAGGGCGATGATGTCCTTGTAGTGGCGCCGGTCGACGGCGACATAGGCCGCCCCGTCCGGCTGGCCGATGTCGCGCCACAGCTGCGGCTCGTCATAGGGCATGGCGGCCATCGCCCCGCGGGCGGCGTCGATGAACTCCTGCGGCCGGTCGGTGCGCACCACGATGGCGCTGTTGGGGATCGGGCCCGCGGTCCAGATGATGCGGAAGTCGTCGAGGTCGACCACGCCGCGCCGGGCCATGGTGTAGTGCGCCCCGGTGGTGAAGCCGTGCACCGGGTCGCCGCCGCCGGCCTGGATGATGGTGGCGTCGAACTGGCCGTTCTCCAGCGCCATCACCGCCTGGGTATGGCCGCCGGCGAAGGTGGACTTGCCGAAGAAGCTGTCGGCCTCGATCCCCTGCTCGCGCATCTTGGCGCGCGGGAAGAGGTAGCCGGAGGTGGAGTTGAAATCGACGTAGCCGATCGATTTGCCCTTCAGGTCCTGGATCGAACGGTAGGGGCTGTCGGCCTTCACCAGGATCGCCGAGTAGTAGCCCATCGCCCCTTCCGGCTCGCGGATGGCGAGGATCGGGGCCACCTTGTCGCCGACCTGGGCGTCGACATTGGCGTAGGAGCCGCCGGCCATGTTGGCGATGTCCACCTGGCCCGAGGAGATCGCCTGGATCGTGCCGTTGTAGTCGGAACTCTCGTAGAGCTTCACGGGCAGGCCGGTCGCCGCCATCAGCCGCTTGCGATAGCCGTCCCAGCGCTTGGCCATGGCCGGATCGTCTTCCGAGCCGCGTACGGCCATGCGCACCTGCTTCATCTGGCCGAGCCCGTCGCCGGTCTCGCCCTTCTGGCCCTGACCGCACCCGGCGAGCGCCAGCACAAGCGCCGCCAGCGGCGCGAACCTCAAAGACATCAACACATTCCGCCCGCGCTCCGCGTCGGCGGCGAGTGATGGCAGGGGGGCGTGTCAGGGGGATGACACGGCGCGGACAGCGGCTATCGACGGACGCTGGATTTGTCGTCCGCCGCCTGACCCTCTCGTTTGAGGTCGACCCGCCTTGGGCGCCGTGCGTGGTTCGAGACGCGGCTTCGCCGCTCCTCACCATGACTAGGTGGGTTGGGCTCTACTGACTTCGTCATCCTGAGGGCCCGCGAAGCGGGCGTCTCGAAGGACGCACGGCCTTTCAGCCCAGCTCAGACGACAGGGCGCCAGCCGTTTCACCGAAAGGATCTTCACCGGCGGCGAGAGCAGCTGGCCGCGCACGTAGGCGTCGGGCGTCGCCAGGTCCGCCCTGGCGGCGTTGATCGCCTTCACGACGCCCATCCCCTCGACCACCTTGCCGAAGGCGGCGAAGCCCTGGCCGTCCGGATTGCGCTGGCCGCCGAAGTCGAGGGCCGGGTTGTCGCCGATGCAGATGAAGAACTCCGCGC
>DASPLZ010000033.1:0-2602 GCA_035627295.1 Phenylobacterium sp.
CTCGATCTCGCCGACCAGAGGGGCCAGCTGGTCGCCGTTGCGCCGGCCCATCACCACCGTGAAGCCGCCGGCGGCGAAGCGTTTGGCGATGGCCGCGCCGATGTAGTCGCCGGCCCCGACCACGGCGACGGCGCGCTCTTCTCCAGCCACGGGCGGCCTCCTTAAGTCTCGTTTCAAGACGCACTGTGGGTCTTGTTTTCAGACCAAGTCAAGGCATCATGGCGGCAAGGAGTGCGCCGATGCGTTGGGAAGACCTCGCCGACCAGCCCTGTTCGATGGCCCGCGCCCTGGCGGTGGTCGGCGACCGCTGGACCCTGATGATCCTGCGCGACGCCTTCCTGAAGGTCCGCCGCTTCGACGACTTCCAGAAGAGCCTGGGCCTCGCCCGGCGGGTGCTCTCAGAGCGGCTGGCCCTGCTGGTCGAGGAGGGCGTGCTGGAGAAGCGGCCCTACCAGGAGCGGCCGGTGCGCTACGAATACCGCCTGACCGACAAGGGCCTCGATCTCTATCCCGCCGTCCTCTCCCTGATCCATTGGGCCGACAGGCACTACGCCGGCCCGGAAGGCCCGCCCGTGCTCCACCGCCACAAGAGCTGCGGGTGCGACTTCCGCTCGGTGCTCAGCTGCTCGGAGTGCGGCAAGAAGCTGAAGCCGCGGCAGGTGGAGGCGCGGCGAAACCCATCTTCGCCTAGCCCGGCGGAGGTGGGATAAAGCCGCCGATCGCTTCGTCGATCGCCTGGGCCACGGCCAGGGTGCGGGCGTCGCCGCCGCGGGGGCCGATGATCTGCACCCCGACCGGCAGGCCGGAGGCCGAAAGGCCGGCGGGCACGGCGGTGGCCGGCAGGCCGCAGGCGGTCGCCAGCGAGATCCACTGCAGCATCGCCCTGTAGGGCGCCTTCGCGCCGGTGGAGAGGCGGATCGTGCGCCGGTTGAACGGGCTGTGGTCGTGCGGCAGGGCGACCACCGGGTCGATGGGCGCGAGGATCACGTCGTGGCGCTGGAAGGCCGCCTTCATCTCCTGGCCGAGACGCGCGCGGACGGCGTCGGCCGCCAGCCACTCGTGATGGCGGGCGGTGGTGGCCAGCGTGCCGGCCGCCCAGGCCGGCGGCTCGTCGGCGCGGGCGGCGAGCTGGGCGAAGGGGCGCATCAGTTCGAGCGTCAGGCGGCGGCCTGGCGGCTGCTCGGCCCCCAGCACCGACATCAGCAGGAGGAGGTAGGCGCCCATCAGCGCCTTGGCGTCCACCGGGGTCGGGATGGGCTCCACGGCGGCGCCGGCGGCGGCGATCTGGCCCGCGAAGGCCTCGACGACGGCGGCCACCTCCGGGTCGAGCACGAAGCGCGGCTCGCTCATCCAGAGCCCGACCTTCAGGCCCTTCAGCTGCGCCGGCGGCGCCCTGGCGGCGAGCGGGCCGTTCTCCAGCACCGAAAGCAGGAGGCGCAGGTCGCGGGCTGAACGGGCCATCGGGCCGGCGACGCCGAGGTCCGGCTCGGCCCAGACGCCCGGGCGCGGCGGCACATGGCCGATGGTCGAGACCAGGCCCCAGGTCGGCTTGTGCGAGAAGACGCCGGTGAAGGACGCCGGCGTGCGCAGCGAGCCGCCGATGTCCGAGCCGATCTCCAGGGCGGTGACGCCCAGCGCCAGCGCCGCCGCCGCGCCGCCGGACGAGCCGCCGGGCGTGCGCGAGGGGTCCCAGGGGTTGTTCGTGGTCCCGTAGAGCTTGTTGTAGGTCTGGAAGTCGCCGGCCATGACCGGCGTGTTGGTCTTCCCCCAGATCACCGCGCCGGCCCGCCGCGCGTGGGCGACGGCGACCGCGTCCTCGGCGGTGCGGCGGCGGAAGGCCTCCAGGCCGGAACTGGCGGGCATGCCGACCGCATCGAAGGTGTCCTTCACGGTCATCGGCAGGCCGGCGAGGGGACCGAGGGTCTCGCCCTTGGCGCGGGCGTCGTCGATGGCGCGGGCGCGCTCCAGGGCCCGTTCGAGGTCGGCGTTGACGACCGCATTGATGCGCGCGTGGGTGGCCTCGTGGCGGGCGAGCTCGGCCTTCAGCAGCTCCACCGCCCCGATGCGGCCGGCCTGCAGGGCGGCGAGTTGGGCGGTGGCGTCGAGGTCGATGAGGTCGCGCGCCGGCATCTGCTATCCCTTGAGGCCCAGCACGTCCTGCATGTCGTAGAGGCCCGGCGGCCGGCCCTTCACCCAGCGGGCGGCCTCCAGGGCGCCCCTGGCGAAGAGGCCGCGGCTGAGGGCGGTGTGGGTGAGGCTCAGCACCTCGTCCTCGGCGGCGAACAGCACCTGGTGCTCGCCGAAGATGCCGCCGCCGCGCACCACCGAGAACCCGATGTCGCCGACGCGCCGGGCGCCGGTGATGCCGTCGCGGCCGCGCTGCGCGACGTCGGCGAGCGTCACGCCGCGGCCGCGGGCCGCCGCCTCGCCCAGCATCAGGGCGGTGCCGGAGGGGGCGTCGACCTTGCGACGGTGGTGCGCCTCGGCGACCTCGATGTCGTAGGACCCCGCCGAGAGGGCGCGGGCGGCCTGCTCGACCAGGCCCATCAGGAGGTTCACCCCGAGGGAGTAGTTGCGCGAGTAGACGATCGGGATGCGGCGG
>DASPLZ010000034.1:0-6521 GCA_035627295.1 Phenylobacterium sp.
TGAAGCGGGCGCGGCTCTTCATCGGCAACGACTCCGGCCTGATGCATATCGCCGCCGCGGCGGGAACGCCCACGCTCGGCCTCTTCGGGCCTTCGGACGAGACCCTCTATGCGCCCTGGGGGCCGCACGCCCGGGCCCTGCGCGGGGGGCGCACCTTCGCCCAGCTGAAGGCGCTGGACCCCGAGCTCAACCAGCAGCTCTGCCACATGATGGACCTGCACGTGCGCACCGTCAGCGACGCCGCCAAGGCGCTTCTCAAACAGACCCGACCGAGGCCCACCGATGCCTGAGACCTTCGACCTGATCGTGCGCGGCGGCGAGGTGGCCAACCATGCCGGGCGGGGGCCGGCCGATGTCGGTGTCAGGGACGGCAGGTTCGCCGCCATCGGCGACCTCTCCCAGGCTTCGGCCGGGGAGGTGTTCGATGCGACCGGGCTCACCGTGCTGCCCGGGGTGATCGACACCCAGGTGCACTTCCGCGAGCCGGGCCTGGAGTGGAAGGAAGACCTGGAGACCGGCAGCCGGGCGGCCGTGCTGGGCGGCGTGACAGCGGTCTTCGAGATGCCCAATACCGAGCCGGCCACCACCGACCCCGAGGCCATGGCCGACAAGCTGGCGCGGGCGGCGGGCCGGATGCACTGCGACCACGCCTTCTACGTCGGCGGCACGCACGAGAACGCCCACCTGCTCGGCGAACTGGAGCGGCTGCCCGGTTGCTGCGGGGTGAAGGTGTTCATGGGCGCCTCCACCGGCACCCTGCTGGTGCAGGATGACGAGGGCGTCGAGCAGGTGCTGCGGCATGTGAACCGGCGGGCGACCTTCCACTCCGAGGACGAGTACCTGCTGGCCGAGCGCCGGGCGCTCGCCCGCACCGGCGACTGGACCAGCCACGAGGAGGTGCGCGATGCGAGCGCCGCGATCTCCTCCACCCAGCGGCTGCTGCGGCTGGCCAGGAAGCTCGGCAAGCGCATCCACGTGTTGCACGTGACCACCGCCGACGAGGTCGAAATCCTCGCCGCCGCCAAGGATGTGGCGACGGTGGAGATCACCCCGCAGCACCTCACCCTCACCGCCCCGGAGGCCTACGAGCGGTTGAAGGGCTACGCCCAGATGAACCCGCCGATCCGCGGCGCGCAGCACCAGGCCGGGCTCTGGAAGGGCATCCAGCAGGGCGTCGCCGACGTGCTCGGCTCCGATCACGCGCCGCACACCAGCGAGGAGAAGGCGCGGCCCTATCCGGCCTCGCCCTCCGGCATGCCCGGCGTGCAGACGCTCGTCCCGGTGATGCTGACCCACGTCGCCGAGGGGCGGCTGACGCTGGAGCGCTTCATCGACCTCACCAGCCAGGGCGCCCAGCGGGTGTTCGGCGCGGCGGGCAAGGGGAGGCTGGCCCTGGGCTACGACGCCGACCTGACCATCGTCGACCTGAAGGCGTCCCGGACCATCACGCACGCCGACATGGCCAGCCGCGTCGGCTGGACCCCTTTCGACGGGATGCAGGCCAAGGGCTGGCCGATGGCCACCATCGTGCGGGGCCAGGTGGTGATGCGCGACGGCGAGGTGATCGCGCCCAGCCTCGGCCGGCCGGTGCGGTTCATGGAGACCCTGGCGGCCTAGAGTCCATCCGGCCGGGTCTCGCACGTCTCATGGGCGACGGCGCATCAGGGCGCCGGGCGAAAGGGGGACTTCGATGCAGTACATGCTGCTGATCTACGACAGGGACGACCGGGAACTCTCGCCAACCGACCTGCAGGCCCTGGTGGCCGAACACATGCGGCTGGCGGCCGACATGCGCGAGGCGGGCGTCATGCTGGGCGGCGACGGCCTGCAGCCGGGCGACACCGCCACCACCGTGCGGCTGACGAACGGGGAGCGGGTGCTGCACGACGGCCCTTTCCCGGAGACCCGCGAGCAGCTGGGCGGCTACTATCTGATCGAGGTCGCCGATCTCGACGTGGCCGTCGCCTGGGCCCGGCGCGTGCCGGTGTCCGACGGCGGCGGCGTCGAGGTGCGGCCCGTGATGGTCTATTGACGGCCGCGGCCGAGGCGGCGCTGGAGCGGGCGGTCCGCGAGGACGGCCCAAGGCTTCGCGCGGCCCTGGCGGCGCGCCTTCGCGACCTCGATGCAGCCGAGGAGGCTCTGGCCTTCGCCTGCGCCGCAGCGGTCGAGGCCTGGCGTCGCGGCGGGCCGCCGCGCGACCCGGCCGCCTGGCTCTACGCCGCCGCCCGCCGGCGGGCCTTCGACCTGGCGCGCCGCGCCGACGTGCGCCGCCGACTGAGGCCCGACCCGCCGGAGCCCGCGCCGACGCCTGAGAGCCTGGTGCTGGCCGCGGCGGAGCCGATCCCGGACGAGCGGCTGCGCCTGATCTTCGTCTGCTGCCATCCGGCGCTGGCGCTGGAATCGCGGGCGATGCTGACGCTGCGGGTGGTCTGCGGCCTTTCGGTCGAGCGGCTGGCCCGGGCCTTCCTCACCACGCCGGCGGCGGCGACCCAGCGGCTGACCCGCGCCAAGCGCAAGATCCGCGAGGCGCGCATTCCCTTCGAGACGCCCGACCGCGCCGCCTGGCCCGAGCGGATGGCCGCCGTGCTGGCCACCCTCGAGATCGCCTACGCCCAGGCCTACGAGGACGCCGCCGCGGCGAGCGATCCGGACAGCCTGGCCCACGAGGCGCTCCGCCTCACCGGCCTCCTCGCCGAGCTCGCGCCGAACGACCCGGAGGCTCTGGGCCTCGCCGCCCTGGTCCGGCTGGCGGAATCGCGGCGCGCCGCGCGGGTCGGGTCGGACGGCGGCATGGTTCCGCTGGACCGGCAGGAGGTGCGGCTGTGGGACGCCCGGCTGATCGCCGAGGCGGCGGACCTGCTGGCCCGGGCGGCGGGGGCGCGGCGCTCGGGTCCCTACCAGGTGATGGCGGCGATCCACGCCGCCCACGCCTCGCGTCTCCAGACCGGGCGCACGCCGCACGAGGCGATCTGCGAACTCTACGCGACCCTGCGACTGATGCGGCCGACGCCCGTGGTGAGCGTCAACCAGGCCGCGGCCCTGGCGGCGGCGGGCCGGTTGGACGAAGCGCGGGCCTTGCTGGACGCGCTGAGGGGGGATGGGCGGCTCTCCGACTGGCCGCCCTACCTTGCGGCCCGCGCGGCGCTGGACGAAGCGACGGGCGACGTCGGCCGGGCTAGGGAGGCACTGGCGCGGGCGGCGGAGCTGACCTCTTCCCCCGTCGAGCGGCGATTTCTTCAGGCGCGGTCGGAGCGCCTTTAGCCTTCCCAAGCCGCGCGGGGCGGGGAATAAGCCAGGGCGATGGATGGCGAGACGCAGCTGAAGCCCTTTCGAGACCCGCGCTACGCGCCCCGCCGGCTGGAGGTGGAGCAGCGGCCGGGCGGAGAGGTGATCCTCTCCAATCCCACCCCGTTCGATACGGCCTTCCAGACCATGACCGCGGCCCTGGAGCGCTGGGCGCGCGAGACGCCCGACAGGCTCTGGCTGGCCGAACGCGCGGGCCTCGGCTGGCGGCAGGTGGGCTATGCAGAGGGCGCGGCCCGTGTCGCGGCGATCGCCGGGGGCCTGGCAGGCCTGGGCCTGCAGCGCGGCGACATCCTCCTGATCCTGGCCCGCAACGGCGTCGACCATGCGCTCGTCGCCTATGCGGCGATGAGCCAGGGCGTCGCCATCGCGCCGGTCTCGCCGCAGTACGGCCTGCCCGGCGCGAACCTTTCGCGGCTCGCCGGCGCGGTGGAGACCCTGCGGCCGAAGGCGGTGTTCACCGAGGATGCGGCGCTGTTCGGCGGGGCGCTGGCGGCGGACTTCCTCGCCGGCCTGCCGGTGATCGCGGCGGCGAACGCCCGGGCCGGCGACATCCCCCTCGCCGACCTGCTGAAGGCCTCGCCTGTCGCCGCCGTCGCATCGCCGGACGACACCGCCAAGCTCCTGCTCACCTCCGGCTCGACGGGCCGGCCCAAAGCGGTGATCGGCGCCCACCGCAACATCGCCCTCAACGCCGCGCAGATCGCCGCCTGCTACGCCGACCCCGACCCGCCGGTGGTGGTCAACGCCGCGCCCTGGAGCCACAGCCTGGGCGCCAACGCCATCCTGCACATGGTCACCCACCGGGGCGGCGCGCTCTACATCGACGCCGGCCAGCCGGTGGCTGGGCGCTTCGACGAGACCCTGCGGAACCTCGGGGAGATCGCGCCGACCTATCACAACATGGTCCCCGCCGGCTGGGCGCTCCTGGCCAGCGAGCTGGAGCGGGACGAGGCCTTGGCGCGCACCTTCTTCAGCCGCGTAAGGGTGCTGCAGTATGGCGGCGCGGCGCTCGGCCAGAGCGTCGCCGACCGCATCCAGGCCGTGGCCCTGGCGACCTGCGGCGAGCAGATCAGCTTCGCCAGCGGCTATGGCGCGACCGAGACCGGCCCCACCGCCAGCAACGTCCATTGGACCAACGGGCGCATGGGCATGATCGGCCTGCCGGTGCCCGGCACGGCGGTGCGCCTCGTGCCGACCGGCGACAAGCTGGAGTTCCGCGTGCGCGGGCCGCAGGTCTCGGCCGGCTATCTGAACGAGCAGGAGCTTTCGGCCCAGGCGTTCGACGAGGAAGGCTTCTACCGGCTGGGGGACGCCGCCCGCTTCGTCGACCCGGATGATCCGCACCAGGGCCTCGCCTTCGACGGCCGGCTGGTCGAGAACTTCAAGCTGGCCAGCGGCACCTTCGTCAGCGCCGGCTCGCTGCGCGTGGCGGCGGTGTCGGCGATGGGCGCGGCGGCGGTGGACGCGGTGGTCTGCGGCGAGGGCCGGGCGGGCGTCGGTCTGCTGGTCTTCGCCAATCCCGGCCTGGCGCACGAGGCGGCCCGCGAGGCCATCCGCGCCGGCCTGGAACGCTTCAACGGCCAGGCGGCGGGCTCGGGCGGCAAGGTGCTGCGGGCCCTGGTGCTGGCTGACGCGCCGGACGCGACCTCCGGCGAGATCACCGAAAAGGGCTACATCAACCAGGCGCTGGCCAGGAGCCGGCGGGCGGCGGACGTCGAGCGATTGTTCGCCGAACCGCCGGACGGGGAGGTTTTGAGTTTCGCATGACCGATGAACGCATGAACGGCGCCGACGCGCTGCTGCAGACCTTCGTCGCCAACGGCGTCACCGCCTGTTTCGCCAATCCGGGCACCAGCGAGATGCAGTTCGTCTCCGCGCTCGACCGCGAGCCGGCGATGCGGTCGGTGCTCTGCCTCTTCGAGGGCGTGGCGACCGGGGCGGCCGACGGCTACGGCCGCGTGGCGGGCAAGCCGGCCTGCACCCTGCTGCACCTCGGCCCCGGCTACGGCAACGGCCTGGCCAACCTGCACAACGCCCGGCGCGCCTATACGCCAGTGGTCAATGTGATCGGCGACCACGCCACCTATCACCGGCAGTACGACGCGCCGCTGAACTCGGACATCCCGGCCATCGTCGGCCCGAACTCCATCTGGGTGAAGTCGGCGGACAGCCCCGACGCCGTGGGCGGGCTCGCCGCCGAGGCGGTGGCCGCCAGCTTCGGGCCCCCCGGCGGGCCGGTCAGCCTGATCCTGCCGGCCGACAGCGCCTGGTCGCCGGCCAGCGGCAAGGGGCCGGTCGCCGACCTGCCCATCCGTCCCGCGCCGGACGGCAACCTCGTCTACGGCGTGGCCGAGCGCATTCGGGCGGCGAAGAAGCCGCTGCTGCTGATCTCCGGCGAGCTCACCTCGGCCAGGGGCCTGGCGCTGGTCGCGCGGATCGAGGCGGCGGGCGTGCGGGTGATGACCGCCGGCTTCACCGCCAAGCAGGCGCGGGGCGCGGGCCGGTTCCTGCCGGCGCGCATGGCCTATTTCGCCGAACAGGCGCTGGACGACCTGGCCGGGACCGACCTGATGGTGCTGGCCGAGGCCAAGCTGCCGGTCGCCTTCTTCGCCTATCCGGACCGGGCGAGCGTGCTGGTCCCGGAAGGCTGCGTGGTCGAGACGCTCTGCGACGTCGGCGGCGACGGCCTGGCGGCGATCGAGATGCTGGCCGAGGCGCTGGGCGCGCCGAAGGACGGGCCGGCCTCGGAACACAAGCTGCCCGATGCGCCGAGCGGCCCAGTCACCGCCGGCACGGTCGGCGCGAGCTTCGCCCGCCATCTGCCGGAGGGCGCGATCGTCTCCGACGACGGGGTGACCTCGTCAGCCGGCGCGGCGGGCTATGGCGCGAAGGCCGCGCCGCACGACTGGCTGTCGCTGACCGGCGGGGCGATCGGGCAGGGGATGCCAGTGGCGGTGGGCGCCGCGGTGGCCGCGCCGGACCGCAAGGTGATCTCGCTGAACGGCGACGGGGCGGCGATGTACACGGTCCAGTCGCTCTGGACGATGGCGCGCGAGAACCTCGACGTGACGGTCATCGTCTTCGCCAACCACGTCTACCGCATCCTCTCCATCGAGCTCGACCGCACCGGGGCGGGCAATGCGGGACCGGCCGCCAGCCGCCTTCTCGACCTCGGCGATCCGCGGATCGACTGGGTCTCGATGGCCAGGGGGATG
>DASPLZ010000035.1:0-2316 GCA_035627295.1 Phenylobacterium sp.
GTCGGCGGCGATGGCGGTCTGGACCCGTGTGACGTCGCCGCCGGCCACGGCTTCCCGGACAGCCTTGAGGTCGCTCATCGGGGCCTCCGGTGCGTGCGGATGGTCCGTCGATCGCGGTGACCAAGCCGCCATCTGGTCGACTCCAGCGCCCATCCCGCTCCGTCGACCCCATCATAGTGCCGCCGAGAAATCCAAATACAAGAGTTGAAATGCACAATGATTTCAACACCATGACCTCTAGGAGCATCTGTGCCAGACGAGGAACCGCAGGGATGGACACACCGATCAACCGCCGCTGGATACTGGCGCGCAGGCCGGTAGGCCGCATCGAAGAGAGCAACTTCCAGCGCGCGGACGCCCCAATTCCTGAGCCCGCGGACGGCGAGTTCCTGGTGCGCATCACCCATCTGTCTTTCGACCCGACGCAGCGCGGCTGGCTGACCACCGACACCTATGTGCCCGCGATCCCGATCGGCGAGGTCGTCCGCGCCAAGGCGGTCGGTCAGGTGGTGCGCTCGCGGCATCCCGGCTTCCCCGTCGGCCGCATGGTGCAGGGCGGGTTCGGCTGGCAGGAGTATGCGCTCACCAGCGGTCAGACCGACCTCATGGCCGTGACCGAGATCCCGGGCGGCGCCACGCCCGAGGAGGCGCTGGGCCTCTTCGGCCTGACCGGCATGACGGCGTACTTCGGGCTGAACGAGATCGGCCGGCCGCAGCCGGGAGACACGGTGCTGGTTTCGGCCGCCGCCGGGGGAACGGGGTCGGTGGCGGTGCAGCTCGCCAAGGCGGCGGGCTGCCATGTGATCGGCATCGCCGGTGGGCCGGAGAAGTGCGCCTGGGTCACCGGGGTCGCCGGCGCGGACGCCTGCATCGACTACAAGGCGCAGAACGTCTGGCGTGAACTCGGCCGCCTCGCGCCCGAAGGCGTCGACGTCGTGTTCGAGAACGTGGGCGGCGCCATGCTGGAGGCGGCCATCATGCGCCTGGCGCAAGGCGGCCGGATCGTCCTCAGCGGCATGATCTCCAGCTACGAGGGCGATCCGCATGCGCAGAAGGGCGTGCGCTACCTGCTCAATCTCTGCATGAAGCGCGCCTCCATCCGGGGATTTATCGTACTGGACTACGAATCCCGCTTTGCGGAGGCGACCAGGGCGCTCCAGGCGCTCGCCGCGGCCGGGAAGCTGGTCGGCGCCGCCGACGTGCAGGCGGGCTTCGACAACATACCCGCGACGCTCAACCGCCTGTTCGACGGCCGCAACCTCGGCAAGCAGCTGCTGAAGGTCGCAGACCCGCCGCTTCCTGTCGTCTAATTCGCGCTGGGCGCCAGCCTTGCCAGGGTGGTGGCGTCGAGGCGGCCCGTCACCGGCAGGCCCTGGTCACGCTGGAAGGCGCTGAGCGCGGCCGCGAAGCCGACGCTGGCGCGGCCATCGGCGGGCCCCTGTAGGTAACGCAGCCGGGAGAGCGCCCGCTGGGCGGTCATGATGTCGTTGGCGTCCGCCGGCGGCGGGGGGGCGGCGGCGGCCTGGGTCAACCCCGCTTCAGGACCGGTCGCCCGGAACGCCTGTGCGGCGCGCTCCGCCGCCATGCGGGCCGACGGGGTCAGGGTGTCGCGCACGCGGCTGGCGCTCGCTCGGGCGTCGCCGTCGCCGGAGCGGGCAGCGATCAGGTACCACTTGTAGGCCTCGGCGGCGTTCTGCGTGACGCCGACACCGCTCTCGTAGAGGCGGCCGAGGTTGTACTGGCTGTCCACCAGCCCTGCGTCGGCGGCGCGGCGGAACCACTGCGCAGCGGCCCCTGGGTCGCGCGTGCGGCCGGAACCCTCGTAGTAGTTGAGCGCCAGGTTGTGCATGGCCTGCCGGCTGCCGCCGCGGGCGGCGCGCTCGGTCCACACCCGCGCCTGCTCGGCGTCCCGCGCGACGCCGTTGGTGCCTTCGTCGTAGATCCGGGCGAGGTAGAACTGGGCCGGCGCATGGCCCAGGTTGGCCGCCCGGCGAAGATCGGCGAGCGCGCCCGGCGCGTTGCGGCGCAAACCCTCGGCCGCCCGGGCATAGAGCTCGGCAGCGCCGTTCGCTTCGGCCGCGGCCGCTGCGCGGGCCGGAGCCGGAAGGGCAGCGGCGCCCGGCAAGGCCGGAGCCGCATCGGTCGGCTGCGGATTGCGCGCCACGGCGAACCTGGGGACGGTGACCTTGGTCGCGGGGGCGGCGGCGTCGCCACGGCCGGTCAGACCCGTGAACCTGCTGGGCGCGTTCGCGTCGCCTTTCGGGCCGTACTCCAGGTAACCCCAGCCCACACCGACCGTGAGCGCTCCGAAGGCGG
>DASPLZ010000036.1:0-2269 GCA_035627295.1 Phenylobacterium sp.
GTGCAGCGCGCGGCCCACGCCGGCGGCGAAGGCGTCGAGCAGGTCGATCTGGAGCGCGCCGCGCCCACCGACTACGAGGAATGCCTCGCCTGTCAGTGACCTGACGACGGCTTAGCCTTTGAAACCAAAGCCCTGCGAGCGTCATTGATCTGTCGATGAGGCGCGCCCTTCGGCGCGTCCGGGCAGGGAGACGAGGCCTCATGCGGGGCTTGTGGGCGGCAGGGGCGGTTCTGATCACAGCGGCGCCGGCCGCCGCGCAGGAGCTGGCGCTCCAGGGGCCTCAGGCTCCTGCGCCGATGTCGATCGAAGCCGCCAATCAGGCGCTCGCCGACGCCGTCTTCGCCCCCAGCGCCGCGCCCGGCCGTCATCCGGCGGCGCTCAGCGCCTCGCACGGCCGCTACGGCCTGGAGTTCGCGCCCCAGGCCGCCGCGAACGCCCTTGGCGGCACCGACACCGGCGCCGAACTGCGGGTCACCCGCGCCCTCGGCAAGGCGCGCGGAACCGACGAAGGCCGCTACTTCCTCTACGCCTCGGCGGCCCAGCGCTCGGTTGACCTGCCGCGGGACGCCCGCCCCTGGCGTGGCGACGAGCGTGGCCAAGTGAGCGACCTGAAGGCCGGCGTCGGCTGGCGCAACGGCTCCACGGAGACCACGCTCGGCTATGTGAAGCGCAAGCTCCCGCAGCCCTACACCGACAACGACCTGGAGCGGCGGGGCGGCGGCATGGTCGGCTTCAGCCTGACCTACCGGCCAGGCTCCTAGAGCGTCACCCGCTCAAGCTCGGCCAGCGCCCGGGCCGCCCCCAGCAGCGCGGTGTAGGGGTGAGTGATCACCTGGGTCGGGATGTCCCGCACGAAGTCGGCCAGCCGCCCCTTGGCCTCGAAGCGGGCGCGGAAGTCGCTCTTCTCCAGCCGCTCGATCAGCCGGGGCGCGATGCCGCCGGCGATATAGACCCCGCCGCGGGCGCCGAAGGTCAGCGCCAGGTCGCCCGCCACTCCGCCCAGGATGGCGCAGAACCGGTCGACGGCCAGACCCGCCAGCCGGTCTCCCCCCTCGGCGGCGTCCACCACCCCGCTCGGCGCCTCGGCCGTGGCGGCCAGGCCCTCGATCTCGCCCAGGGCCCTGTAGAGATTGAGCAGGCCCGGCCCCGAGAGCACCCGCTCGGTCGACACCCGGCCGCCGTGGACCTGGCGCAGTCGGTCCAGGATCTGGTCCTCCACGTCGTCGAACGGCGCGAAGCCGCCATGCCCGCCTTCGCTGGGCAGCGGCGTGTCGCGGCCGCCGGAGCGGGCGAGGGCGGCGACGCCGAAGCCGGTGCCGGGGCCCAGCACGGCGATGGCGCCGTCGGGCGCGCCCCGCTCGGCCGGGCCGACGCGGTGCAGGCTCTCCGCATCGAGCCGCGGCGCGGCCAGGGCCTGGGCGGCGAAGTCGTTGAGCAGCTTCACCGCCTCGAAGTCACAGTTGGCGACGAGGTCGGCTTCGGAAACCTGCCAGTCGAGATTGGTGAACTCGATCTCGCCGTCCACCACCGGCCCGGCCACGGCGATGGCCGCACGGGTCGGACGTTTGCGTCCGGCGGTGTCCTTCATGTAGGCGCAGACCGCATCGTCCAGGGTGGCGAAGTCCTTGGCCGGATAGGTCTTCGGGTAGCGGACCTTCCGGTCCTGATCGACCAGGGCGAAGCGGGCGTTGGTGCCGCCCACGTCGCCGACCAGTCCCACATGCATCGGCGTCACGCCGCCATCCCTTCGAACAACACCGAAGCGCCTTCTTCGGCCGGCCCGGCCGTCCGGCGCATCCAGCCAAACAGCTCGCGGCCGTAGCCGAAGCCCGGCTGGGAAACAACCTCGACCGGACGCGACATCAGCTCGCGGTGGTCTACCTGGATGTCCAGCACGCCCCGCTCGGCGTCGAGGCGGATGACGTCGCCGTCCCGCACCCGGGCGATCGCGCCGCCTGAGGCCGCTTCGGGGGTCACATGGATCGCCGCCGGCACCTTGCCCGAGGCGCCGCTCATCCGCCCGTCGGTGACCAGCGCGACCTTGAAGCCCTTGTCCTGCAGCACGCCCAGGGTCGGCGTCAGGCTGTGCAGCTCGGGCATGCCGTTGGCCTGCGGCCCCTGGAAGCGGACTACCGCGATGAAGTCGCGCTCGAGCTCGCCGCGCTTGTGGGCGGCCAGCAGGTCGTCCTGATCGTCGAACACCAGGGCGGGCGCCTCGACCACCAGATGCTCGTCCTTGACCGCCGAGGTCTTGATCACGGCGCGGCCG
>DASPLZ010000037.1:0-2897 GCA_035627295.1 Phenylobacterium sp.
TTCGACTTCGAGATCACCCTGCTCACCGTCCGCGCCGCCGGCGCCTCCGGCGAGGTCGAGACCGCCTTCTGCGCCCCCATCGGCCACCGGCAGGTGAAGGGCGACTATGTGGAGAGCTGGCAGCCGCAGGCGATGAGCCCCGCCGCCCTGGCCCGCGCCCAGGAGATCGCCGGCAAGGTCACCGGCGCGCTCGGCGGGCGGGGGACCTTCGGCGTCGAGCTCTTCGTGAAGGGCGACGAGGTCTGGTTCTCCGAGGTCAGCCCCCGGCCGCACGACACCGGCCTCGTCACCCTGGCCAGCCAGCACCAGAGCGAGTTCGCCCTGCACGCCCGCGCCATCCTCGGCCTGCCGGTGGACGTCGCTTTGCGCGAGCCGGGCGCCAGCGCGGTGATCTACGGCGGGCTGGAAGCTGCGGGCATCGCCTTTGACGGCGTCGCCGAGGCCCTCGCCGTGCCGGCTGCGGACCTGCGCCTCTTCGGCAAGCCGGAGAGCTTTACGCGCCGCCGCATGGGCGTGGCCCTGGCCCGCGGCGCGGACGTGGACGAGGCCCGCGAGCGGGCGCGCACGGCCGCCGGCAAGGTGCGGCCGGTCGCCGGCTGAGGGCGAGACTCGCGAGACAGATAAAGGCGGGACAGAGCGGGACACCCGGCGGGACAGGCAGGACATCCTCCCGCGGTCGTGTCCCCGCAGGGCGCGGCGGCGCTACAAGGGATGTGCGCAGGCGGCTCGGCCATGCGTCCTTCGAGACGACCGCTGCGCGGGCTCCTCAGGATGACTAGGTCGGCAATAACCTTAGTCATGGTGAGGAGCGCGAAGCGCGTCTCGAACCACGCAAGGCCGCGCCGCACCGCGCCCAGGTGGACAAACGGGACACGGAGGCCCCTGAAACACGCCGACGCCAACCTTGACCGTTCCAGGCGCGATTTGACCGGCCGGCGGGTTGACTTACCCGCCCCCACCCGCAAAACCCGCAGCCCTCTTTGCATCGGGAGCCAAAAATGACCGTCCGCGTCGCGATCAATGGGTTCGGCCGCATCGGCCGTCTCGTCCTCCGCTCGATCGCCGAGCACGCGCGCCAGGACATCGAGGTGGTCGCCATCAACGACCTCGGCCCCGTCGAGACCAACGCCCATTTGCTGCGCTACGACAGCGTCCACGGCCGATTCCCGGGCCAGGTCACCGTCGACGGCGACTCCATCGACATCGGCCGCGGCAAGATCAAGGTCACCGCCGAGCGCGACCCGGCCAAGCTGCCGCATAAGGACCTGGGCGTCGACATCGCACTCGAGTGCACCGGCCTCTTCACCAAGCGCGACAAGGCCGCCGCCCATCTGGAAGCCGGCGCCAAGCGGGTGCTGATCTCCGCCCCCGGCGACGGCGCCGACAAGACCATCGTCTTCGGCGTCAACCACGACACCCTGACCAGGGACGACGTGGTGGTCTCCAACGGCTCGTGCACCACCAACTGCCTGGCGCCGGTGGCCAAGGTGATCCTCGACCTCTGCGGGCTCGAGCGCGGCTACATGACCACCATCCACGCCTACACCGGCGACCAGCCGACCCTGGACACCCTGCACTCCGACCTCTACCGCGCCCGCGCCGCGGCCATGTCGATGATCCCGACGTCGACCGGCGCGGCCAAGGCGCTCGGCCTCGTCATCCCCGAGCTGCAGGGCAAGCTCGACGGCTCCTCGATCCGCGTGCCGACCCCCAACGTCTCGGTGGTCGACCTGAAGTTCGTGCCCGGCCGCGAGGTGACCAAGGACGAGATCAACGCCGCCCTGAAGGCGGCCAGCGAAGGCGCCTTGAAGGGCGTGCTGGCGGTGTCGAACGACCCGCTGGTGTCGGTGGACCTGAACCACGTCGACGCCTCGGCCACCGCCGCCCTGCCGCAGACCCAGGTAATCGAGGGCAAGCTCGGCCGGGTGCTGGCCTGGTACGACAACGAGTGGGGCTTCTCCACCCGCATGGCCGACACCGCCCTGGCCATGGCGAAACTGATCTAGGCCGCAGGGAAATGGCGTTTCGAAACCTCGAGGACGCCGACCTTTCCGGCAAGCGCGTCCTCGTCCGCGTCGACTTCAACGTGCCGATGGACGGCGGGCGGATCACCGACGACACCCGTCTGCGCGCCGCCCTGCCGACCATTCATGCGCTGAGCCTGAAGGGCGCCAGGGTGGTGCTGCTCGCCCACTTCGACCGGCCCAAGGGCAAGCGCGTGCCGGAGATGAGCCTGAAGCCCGTGGCCGGGCCGCTCTCGGACCTCTTGGAACAGCCCGTGGCCTTCGCGGGCGACTGCGTGGGTCCCGAGGCCGCCAAGGTGGTCGCGGAGCTGGAGCCCGGCGGCGTCGCCCTCCTGGAGAACCTGCGCTTCCACGCCGGCGAGGAGAAGAACGACCCGGCCTTCGCCGACGAGCTCGCCAGGCTCGGCGACCTCTATGTGAACGACGCCTTTTCCGCCGCCCACCGCGCCCACGCCTCGACCGAGGGAATCGCCCGCCGCCTGCCGGCCTACCCGGGCCTCTCCATGCAACGCGAACTGGAGGCGCTGGACGCCGCGCTCGGCCGTCCCAAGCGGCCGGTGCTGGGGATCGTCGGCGGCTCCAAGGTCTCGACCAAGCTCGACCTCCTCAACAACCTGGTGAAGAAGCTCGACCGGCTGGCCATCGGCGGCGGCATGGCCAACACCTTCCTGGCCGCCCAAGGGATCGACGTCGGCGCCTCGCTCTGCGAGCACGACCTCGGCGACACCGCCCGCGAGATCATGGCCAGCGCCAAGGAAGCCGGCTGCGAGCTGCTGCTCCCCATCGACGTGGTCGTCGCCGAGGAGGTGAAGCCGAACGCGCCCTCCTCCGTCCGGAAACTGGACGGCGTCCAGGCCGCCGACCGCATCCTCG
>DASPLZ010000038.1:0-5025 GCA_035627295.1 Phenylobacterium sp.
GTCGAGGTGACGCTCCATCCGGACAACTCGGTCACGGTCGCCGACCACGGCCGCGGCATCCCGGTCGACGTGATCGAGGAGCAGGGGCTGTCGGCGCTGACGGTCGTGCTGACGAAGCTGCACGCCGGCGGCAAGTTCGGCGGCGAGGGCTACAAGGTCTCCGGCGGCCTGCACGGCGTCGGCGTCTCGGTGGTGAACGCGCTCTCCGACTGGCTGAAGCTGCGCATCTACCGCGACGGCAAGGCGCACGAGATGATGTTCCGCCGCGGCGATGCGGTCGATCCGCTGAAAGTGGTCGGCGAGGCGCCGCTGCGCGAGAACGGCGAGCCGCTGACCGGCACCGAGGTCACCTTCCTGCCGTCGAGCGAGACCTTCGCCTTCATCGAGTTCGACCGGAAGACGCTCGAGCACCGCCTGCGCGAGCTCGCCTTCCTGAACTCCGGCGTCACCATCTGGCTGAAGGACCACCGCGACGCCGAGCCCTTCGAGGAGGTCATGCACTACGAGGGCGGCGTCGAGGCCTTCGTGCGCCACCTCGACAAGGCCAAGAGCCCGCTGATCAAGGAGCCGATCGTCATCCGCGGCGAGCGCGACAAGGTGCAGATCGACCTCTCGCTCTGGTGGAACGACGGCTACCACGAGAACGTGTTGTGCTTCACCAACAACATCCCCCAACGGGACGGCGGCACCCACCTTTCGGCTTTCCGCTCGGCCCTGACGCGCATCATCACCAGCTACGCCGACAGCTCCGGCGCCACCAAGCGCGACAAGGTCTCGCTTTCCGGCGAGGACGCCCGCGAGGGCCTCACCTGCGTGCTCTCGGTGAAGGTGCCGGACCCGAAGTTCTCCTCCCAGACCAAGGACAAGCTGGTCTCCTCGGAGGTCCGGCCGGCCGTCGAGGGCCTGGTCGGCGAGGGGCTGTCGGAATGGTTCGAGGAGCACCCGAACGAAGCCAAGCTGATCGTCTCGAAGATCGCCGAGGCCGCCGCCGCCCGCGAGGCGGCGCGCAAGGCCCGCGAGCTGACCCGCCGCAAGTCGGCGCTCGACATCACCTCCCTGCCCGGCAAGCTCGCCGACTGTCAGGAGAAGGACCCGGCCCTCTCCGAGATCTTCCTGGTCGAGGGAGACAGCGCCGGCGGCTCGGCCAAGCAGGCGCGCCACCGCGAAAACCAGGCCGTGCTGCCGCTCAGGGGCAAGATCCTCAACGTCGAGCGCGCGCGCTTCGACAAGATGCTGTCGTCCGAGCAGATCGGCACCCTGATCACCGCGCTCGGCGCCGGCATCGGCCGCGACGACTTCAACATCGACAAGGTCCGCTACCACAAGATCGTCATCATGACGGACGCCGACGTCGACGGCGCCCACATCCGGACCCTGCTCCTGACCTTCTTCTACCGGCAGATGCCGGAGATCATCGAGCGCGGCTACCTCTACATCGCCCAACCGCCGCTCTACAAAGCCGCCAAGGGCAAGAGCGCCCGCTACCTGAAGGACGACTCCGAGCTCGAGGCTTTCCTGGTCGACGAGGGCGTCGAGGGCGCCGAACTCGACCTCGCCTCGGGCGAGCGCCTGACCGGCCGCGACCTCCTGGAGCTGGTGCAGACCTCCAGGGCCGCCAAGGCCAACATCGAGCGCCTATCGGCCCGCGCCCCGGCCTTCGCCATCGAACAGGCCGCCCTCGCCGGCCTCTTCGGCAACTCCGACGATCTCGCCGAAGGCGCCCGCCGGCTCGACCTCTACGCCGAGGAGGGCGACGGCGCCTGGTCCGGCGAGACCGCCGAGGGCGTGGGCGGCTACATCTTCTCGCGCGTGCGCCGCGGCGTTTCCGAGCGCGTGGTGCTGGACGAGACCTTGCTCCACGCCGCCGACGCCCGCCGGCTGGCCGAGCGGGCCAGCAAGCTCGCCGAGACCTTCTCCGGCATCGCCACCTACCGCCGCCGCGACCGCACGGCCACCGTGCGCGGCCCGCTCGACCTGGTGAACGCCGTTTTCGAGAACGGCCGCCGCGGCCTTTCCATCCAGCGCTACAAGGGGCTGGGCGAGATGAACCCCGAGCAGCTCTGGGAGACCACCCTCGACGCCGAGGCCCGCACCCTGCTGCAGGTCAAGGTCGCCCACGTCGACGAGGCCGACGACATGTTCACCCGCCTGATGGGCGACCTCGTCGAGCCCCGCCGCGAGTTCATCCAGGAAAACGCCCTGGACGCGGAGGTGGACGTCTAGGCGGCGCGGACAATCTCCAGCACCGCCGCGCCGTAGCGTTCCAGCTTGCCCTCGCCGACGCCGGAGATGCCGGCCAGCGCTGGCAGGCTCTCCGGCTTCAGGCGCGCGATGTCGCTGAGCGTGCGGTCGTGGAAGATCACGTAAGGCGGCAGGGCCTGGCGCGAGGCCTCGTCGCGGCGCCAGGCGCGCAGGCGCTCGAACAGCGGCTGGTCCTCGGGGCCAAGGGCGACGGCCGGCTCGCGCGACCGGCGCGTGCGGCGGGTCCGTGCGCCGTCCGCGGCCTGCGGCGCACGGCGCACCGAGACCCGGCGGGTTCCGCGATAGACCTCGCGCACCTGATCCATCTCGCCGATGCCGATCAGCGGGCGGCCGTCGTTGGGGTCCTCACGGAGCAGGCCGTCGAACAGCAGCTGGTCGATCAGTTCGCGCCAGCCCGCCGCCGACAGCTCCTGGCCGACGCCGAAGGTCGAAAGCCCCGCCTCGAAGGCGGACACGTCCTTGGTCTTGCCGAGCAGGTGGTCCACCAGCCGCCCACGCCCGAACCGGCCGCCCAGACGATGGGCGGCCGAGAGCGCCTTCTGCGCCGCCTCGGTGGCGTCGGTCGCTTCCGGCGGGGCGAGGCAGAGATCGCACTGGCCGCAGGGCTCCACGCCCGTCTCGCCGAAGTAGCGCCGCACCGCCGCGGCGCGGCAGCCGGTCCCGTCGAGCATGGCGTAGAGCTGCCAGACCTTGCGGCCCTGCACCTGCTTCACCGCCGTGTCGACCTCCCGGCCCTCCAGGCGCCGCAGGGCCCAGGAGAGGTCGGACGAGCCGTAGAGGGTGATCCCCTCGGCCGGCTCGCCGTCGCGCCCGGCCCGGCCGATCTCCTGCCAGTAGGCCTCGATGGAGGCCGGCGGGTCGGCGTGGATCACATAGCGCACGTCAGGCTTGTCCACGCCCATGCCGAAGGCGATGGTCGCCACCATCACCGCCTCGTCGGCCTGCAGGAACTGCTCCAGCCGGCGGGCGCGGACCTGCTTCTCCAGCCCCGCGTGGTAGGCGAGCGCCGGCGCGCCGGCCTCCCGCAGCGCCTCGGCCAGCTTGTCGGCGCCGTCGCGCGAGCCGGTGTAGACCACGCCCGAGCGGCCCGGCCGCTGGGCGACCAGCTCGGCCACCCGCCTGTGCGCGGCGCCGCGCTTACGCTCGGCCGAGAGGGCGAGCTCGGGCCGCGCGAAGCTGGCGACGAACTCCTCGGCGTCCTGCAGCCGCAGCTCGCTGCGGATGTCCTCGCGGGTGCGGCTGTCGGCGGTGGCGGTGACCGCCAGGCGCGGGACCTCGGGGAACAGCTCGGCGAGCCGGCCGAGCATCCGGTATTCTGGGCGGAAGTCGTGGCCCCACTGGCTGACGCAGTGCGCCTCGTCGATGGCGATCAGCGCCAGCGGCGTCCTGGCCAGCCGGTCGATCATGTGCGGCTGCAGGAGGCCCTCGGGCGAGACGTAGAGCAGGTCGAGTTCGCCCGACTCGATGCGCCGCCAGGTCGCCGAGCGCTCGTCGAGGGAGGTGTTGGAATCCAGCTTCTCGGCCGCCACGCCCGCCTGCTGCAGGCCTGCGACCTGGTCGCTCATCAGGGCGATCAGCGGCGAGACCACCAGCCCCACGCCCGGCCGCAGCATGGCCGGGATCTGGTAGCAGACACTCTTGCCGCCGCCGGTGGGCAGCACCGCGAGCGCGCTGCGCCCGGCCAGCAGTTCGCCGATCACCTCCGCCTGGCGGCCCCGGAAATCAGCATGCCCGAACGTGCGGCGCAGCACCTCGCGCGCCTTATCCAAGGTGGCGGTCATCGGCGCGGTTATGCGACATTGGCCTCGCCGCAACAACCGGAGGTGGGGGCATGATCGACGAGCTGATTTCGACGGCCGCGGAGAAGACCGGGCTGTCGCCCGCGCAGGTGCGCACGGCGCTCGCCGGGGCCGTCGGCCTGGTCCGCAAGCACGCGGACGGCACGGCGGTGGAGGCGCTGCTCGACAAGGTCCCCGGCCTCGACGCCCTGGCCGACGAGGGCGCCAGGAGCGGAGCGGCGGCGGCCTGCTGGGCGGGCTGATGAAGGGCCTCGGCGGCGCGTCCGGCGGCGCGATGGCCGACGGCATGGCGCTGATGCAGGACCTCGCCAAGGACGGGATCAGCGCCGAGGACCTGAAGCTGCTGGTGCCGACCGCGACGAAGCTGATCCGCGAGAAGACCGGCCAGGACGTGCTGGGCGACGCCCTGAAGTCGATCCCCGGCGTCGGCGGGATGTTGAGCCAGGGGTGAAACTCCCTCTCCCGGTCGGGAGAGGGAAACTCGCCGGCGAAGACGGCGGGAGGGTGAGGGATAGGGACGCTCCGGAGAGGGCGCAGCCCTCATCCTCGCCGCGCTTCGCGCGTCTTTCCTTCTCCCGGTCGGGAGAAGGATTACTCCGCCGCGATGCTCACCGGCGTCGACTGCGCCCCGCGCAGCAGGCGGCCGGGCAGGGCGCCGGTAGGCTCGCCGTCGCGATAGGTCACCTGGCCGGCGACGATGGTCGCGACATAGCCGTCCGCCTTCTGGATCAGCCGCCGGCCGCCGGCGGGCAGGTCGTACGCGACCTCGGGGGCGTGCAGCTTCAGCCGGCCATAGTCGATGACATTGAGGTCCGCCCGCATCCCCGGCGCCAGCACGCCGCGGTCGTAGAGGCCGACCGCTCGGGCGGTGTCTCGGGTCTGCATCGCGATCATCTGCGCCAGCGGCAGGTGCGGCCCGCGGGTGCGGTCGCGCGTCCAGTGGGTGAGGTTGGAGGTCGGGAAG
>DASPLZ010000039.1:0-5224 GCA_035627295.1 Phenylobacterium sp.
GGCCACGACTGGACCCTCCAGAAAGGCGAAGGTCCCCGCCGCGGGGCGACGGGGACTGGAAGGCTTGGCGTTCTCGTCTCGGAGGGCGGAAAAGTCAATGCGGACCGCTAGGCCGCCACCAGCGGCGGATCGGCGATCTTGAGCAGCTGCTTGCCGGTGTTGCGCCCGTCGAAGAGCCGATTGAGCGTCGCCGGGATGTTCTCAAAGCCTTCCTGCATGTCCACGGCGCTCCGCAGCGCACCGGCGGCGATATGGGCCTGCAGCGCCGCGATGGCCTCGGGATACCTTGCCTCGAAGTCCAGGACGATGAAGCCCTTTATCGAGGCGCGCTTCATGGCGAGGTTGAGCAGGAAGCGCACGCCCTTCTGCTCGCGCGGATCGGCCTCGTAGACGGAGATTGCGCCGCACATGATGATCCGGCCGCCGTGCGCCAGGTTCATGATCGCCGCTTCGAGAATCTCGCCGCCGACGTTCTCGAAGACGACGTCCAGGCCTTCAGGGGCCAGCCTCGCCAGCTCGCGCCAGACGTTCTGCGACTTGTAGTCGATGCAGGCGTCGGCCCCGGCCACCTCGGCGACCCAGGCGCACTTCTCCGGGCCGCCGGCGATGCCGATGACCTTGCATCCCGCGGCCTTGGCCAGTTGCACGGCCACCGATCCGGTCGCCCCCGCGGCCGCCGACACCAGCACGGTCTCGCCCGGCTGCGGGATGCCGATCTCCGACAGGCCGAAATAGGCGGTCATGCCGGTGATCCCGAACACGCCGAGCGCCTCCTCCGGCGTGCTGCCCGGCGGGGTTTCGGTCACAGCCATGAGGTCGGTCTGGCCGTCGGTGAGGGCATAGTCCTGCCATCCGAACCCGCCCTGGACCATCCGCCCCACGGGGAAGCCGGGATGGCGCGAGCGAACGACCTGTCCCACCGCCGCGGCGCGGACCACGCCGCCCACGGGGACAGCCGGCAGATAGGTGTCAGATGTGATCCAGCCCCGTTGGGTTGGGTCGAACGACAGGTGTGTGACCCGGACGACAAACTCTCCGTCCGAGGGCTCGGGAACGGAGGTGTCGTCGCGGCGGAAATCCTCGGCCTTGATTCGACCCCGCGGGCGCCGGGCCAGAACCCAACGGCGGTTTTCCAACCTCTCCATGCGATATCCCCGATCGCGCCCCAAAGGCGGGTCGCACGGTCATGGTGTTGAAAACATTATAGAAGTTCAACTCTTGTAATCCGCTTTCTCGGCGGCACTATTGTGCAGCGAGAACGCGAGCGACATTGGAATCGCCGCCGGATCACGTCTTGATCTTGTACCCCGTCTCGAACATCCACAGGCACACGAAGGTGAAGCACACCGCCAGCCCCGCGGTCATCGCCATGCCGATCGCGAGCGAGCCCTCGGCGTGGCCGATGAAGCCGAAGCGGAAGCCGTCGATCAGGTAGAAGAACGGGTTGAAGTGCGACGCCGTGCGGAAGGGCTCGGGCAGGCGCTCCACCAGGTAGAAGGTGCCCGACAGGAAGGTCATCGGCATGATGATGAAATTGGTGACGCCCGCCATGTGGTCGAACTTCTCGGCCCACAGGCCCGCCATGATGCCCAGCGTCGCCAGGATCACCGAGGCGCCGGCCCCGAAGTAGACCAGGGCGAAGATGTTGGAGATTGGCAGGTGGGCGAAGGGGATCACCGCCAGCGCCGTGACCGCGCCCACCAGCACCCCCCGCGTCGCCGCCCCGGCCGCGAAGGCCAGGACCAGCTCCAGCGAGTTCAGCGGCGGGGTCAGGAAGTCGCCCATCAGCCCGTTCATCTTCGCCTGCAGGATCGAGGAGGATGAGTTGGCGAAGGCGTTGTTGAGGATCGACATCATGATCAGGCCGGGCGCCACGAAGGTGGAGAAGGCCGTGCCGTGCACCGGGGGCGCCGCGCCCCGCACCGCCACCACGAACACCATCATGTAGAGCAGCGCCGTCACCACCGGCGCGGCCAGGGTCTGCAGGCCCACCTTCCAGAACCGCTTCACCTCGCGCAGGTAGAGCGTCTTGAACCCCGACCAGTTGAAGCCCTGGTAGTCGCGGGGCAGCGGCGGGATCGGGCGGGTGTCGGCGGCTTCGGACATGCCAGCCATGTGCGCCCCCGGAAGCGCCGCCGCAAGCCTGCGGCATTCCCGCACAACATCTAGTTTCTGTGGATAGGGAGCGAGGCGCCCATTGTGTGCATTAACCCGTTGGTTACGATATCTAGTGGGTGGTTAAGACGCGTAGCGTGAGTGACCACAATATCTAGGTGTCGCGAGGACGCGCGGGGAGCGGACGGCGGCGCCTCCAACTGGGAGCGGGGCTGACGACCATGGGTTGGACGGACGAACGGGTAGAGTCGCTGAAGAAGCTCTGGCAGGACGGCCTTTCGGCCAGCCAGATCGCCAAGCAGCTGGGCGGCGTCACGCGAAACGCGGTGATCGGCAAGGTGCACCGCCTGGGCCTTTCGGGCCGGGCCGCGCCCTCCAAGCCGAGCCGCCCGGTGTTCAAGGCGCCGCGTCCGGCGCGTCCCGCCGCCGCCGCGCCCTCCGCGCCTCGCCGCATCGCCGAGCCGGCGGTGCGCGCCGAGCCGCAGCCGGTCGTGCGCTATGTGGACGAGGAGCCGGGCACCGCCACGGTGCTGACCCTCGGCGCCCACATGTGCAAGTGGCCGATCGGCGATCCCTCCAGCGACGGCTTCACCTTCTGCGGCCGCCGCAACTCCGGCGAGGGTCCCTACTGCGTGGAGCACGCGCGGGTGGCCTACCAGCCGCCGGCGGGGAAGAAGAAGGCGACCGCGGCCGAACTGGCCCGCTCGCTGCGGCGCTACATCTAGTCGGTCGCTCAGTCCGTCTCGGGCGACGGCCGGCGACCCGCCCGTCGTCGCGCCAGCCGCTGTCGCCGGGCCTCGAACACCGCGTGCAGCCGATCGCGCAGGTGTTCGGCGCCGGCCGGCATGATCCGCGCGTCCTGGGTGACGAGGTCCGCCTCGGCCTCCTCGATCATCGCCTTCAGTTCGCCCGGGGCGACCCGCGCGATGATCTCCAGCAGGTCGGAGACAAGCAGCTCCAGCGTCGCCACGCGGACGGCCAGATCGCGGGTGGTCAGCTTGCGGGTGTCTTTCATGCGGAACGCTCGGCAAATGCGGGTACTGGCCAGCGAGATACCGCAGCCAGCCTTTCACTCCGATGAACCGCCGATGGATCGCATCGGCGGACTCGTGCGACTAGATTCACCCCGATGAGCGACCTCGCCCCGACGCCCGAGACCAACGCCCCGGCCTATTCGGTCTCGGAGCTGGCCTTCGCGCTGAAGCGCACCCTGGAGGACGCCTATGGCTTCGTGCGCCTGCGCGGCGAACTCTCGAAGGTCACCCACCACTCCAACGGCCACGTCTACCTGACCCTGAAGGACGAGCGCGCCGCCCTCGACGGCGTGGTCTGGAAGGGTTCGGTCCGCGGTCTCGGCGTGCGCCCCGAGCAGGGCCTGGAGGTGATCGTCACCGGCAAGATCACCACCTATCCGGCCGGCTCGCGCTACCAGATCGTCATCGAGACCATGGAGGCCGCCGGCGTCGGCGCGCTGCTGGCCCAGCTGGAGCGGCTGAAGGAGAAGCTGCGCGGTGAGGGCCTGTTCGACCAGGCCCGCAAGCATCCCCTCCCCTCGATGCCGGCCGTGGTGGGGGTGATCACCAGCCCGACCGGCGCGGTGATCCGCGACATCCTGCACCGCATCCGTGACCGCTGGCCCTGCAGGGTCATCGTCTGGCCCGTCGTGGTGCAGGGCGAGGCCGCCGCCGCCCAGGTGCGCGCGGCCATCGAGGGCTTCAACCGGCTGGCGCCCGGCGGCCCGGTCCCGCGGCCCGACATCCTGATCGTCGCCCGCGGCGGCGGCTCGGTGGAGGACCTCTGGCCGTTCAACGACGAGGCTCTCGCCCGCTGCGTCGCCGCCGCCGAGATCCCCCTGATCAGCGCCGTCGGCCACGAGACCGACACCACCCTGATCGATTTCGTCTCCGACCGCCGCGCGCCCACGCCCACCGCCGCCGCCGAGATCGCCACCCCTGTGCTGGCCGAGCTGCGCGGCCTCGTCGCCGACTTCGGCTCGCGCATGCACCGCTGCGGCGGGCGGGTGGTGGAGGACCGCCGCCAGCGCCTCGCCGCCGCCGGCCGAAGCCTGGCCCGCACGCCGGACCTGGTGGAGCTGGCCGCCCAGCGCTTCAACGTCGCCGCCGGCCGCTGGCAGGCCTCGCTCGCCCGCAACACCGCCGCCCACGAGCGCGACCTCGCCCTGGTCAAGGGCCGCCTGCTCCCCAGCCTCCTCGCCCGCCCGCAGGCGCAGAAGCGCGAGCGGCTGGAGGTCGCCGCCGGGCGGCTGCAATCGGCGCTGCAGCGGAACGCGGCCGCCCACGCGCGCGACCTTGGCCAAGTCGCGGCCCGGCTGAAGCCTGAGCTGCTCGACCGTCCAACCGCACGGCAGCGCGAGCGCCTGGAGGCGCTGGCCGTCCGCCTGCAACCCTGCGCGCAAAGACGGCTGGACCGTGCGAGCGAGCGGCTGGCCTCGCTCGCCCAGCTGCTCGGCTCGGTCGATCCGGACCGGCCGCTGGAACGCGGCTTCGCCCGGGTGCACCGGCAGGACGGCAGCCTGGTGCGCGCCGGCGCCTCGCTGGCCAGCGGCGAGGCCGTGACCCTGAAGTTCGCCGACGCCGAGCGTGAGGCTGTCATCGACGGCTCCGCGCCTCCCAAGGCGCCGACGCCTCCTGCGCCGCCCGCGCGGGCCAGGCCCAAGGCCGCGGCGCCTATCGACCAGGGCGATCTGTTCTGAACGCCTCTGGCGCGCTACATTGGCTCTCGTGAACGCCCACGACCGCAATCTCTCCGCCGACCTCGCCACCGTCCGCTACGGCCACGACGGCGACTTCGTCGTCCTGCGCCCGGGCCGCTACGTGCTCTGCGCGGTGAGCGGCATCAAGATCCCGCTGCAGGCGCTGCGCTACTGGAACGCGGAGCTGCAGGAGGCGTACGCCGGCCCGACCGAGGCGCTGCAGCGCTGGAAGGAACTCCACGGCTGAGCGCCAGAAAATCCTGGCCGCCTCGTAGAGATCCAGCGGCGCGGCCCGCCTCACCTCGCCGCAGGGCGCCGTCCTTCAGCCTCGGCCCTTCGCCAGCGCGCCGGTCACGCCGACGCAGATCAGCAACTGCCCGAAGTAGTAGAGGCCCC
>DASPLZ010000040.1:0-11047 GCA_035627295.1 Phenylobacterium sp.
GAGACCGGCCGTCCCTCGCGCGACGCCGCGGCGGTGATGCGCCTCTACCGCGAGAAGCTGGACGCCCTGGCCGACCCCCTGGACCCCGGCTTCGGCTTCGACCTCATCCGCCTGGCCGTCCTGGCCGCCGAGCCCCTCGCCGCCGCCCAGGCCGACCTCGAAGGCCGCACGTCCCTGACCGATCAGGTCGGCGACCTCGTCGATCGCCTGACCGCCCGCTTCGGTCGCGAGCGGGTGATCGCCCTCACCCCCATCGACACCCACGACCCCGACCGCGCCCAGCATCCCCGGCCCGCCGCTGAAGCCGCGTCCAGACCGGTCCGCTGGCCGGAGCGCCGCCCGGACGATCCGCCAACCCGGCCGCTTCAGCTGTTCGACCCGCCGCAGCCGATCGAGGCGATGGCCGAGGTCCCCGACGGCCCGCCCGTGCGCTTCCGCTGGCGGCGCGTGCAGCACGCCGTCGCCTGCGCCGAGGGGCCCGAACGCCTCTCACCGGAGTGGTGGCGCAAGCCTGCGGATACCCTGACCCGCGACTATTTCCGCCTGGAGGACGCCGATGGCCGCCGCTTCTGGGTGTTCCGCGAGGGGCTCTACGAACGCGAGACCAAGGCGCCGCGCTGGTTCCTGCACGGGATCTTCGCATGACCCGCTACGCCGAACTGGCCACGACCAGTCATTTCTCCTTCCTGCGCGGCGCCTCCAAGCCCGCCGAGCTGGTGCTGCGAGCCCTGGTGCTCGGCCACGCCGGCATGGGGATCGCCGACCGCAACACGGTCTCGGGCGTGGTGCGCGCCTGGAGCGCGCTGAAGACCCTGCGTGAGGACGGCCTGCCGCCGCCCGAGAAGAAGCGCGAAGGCGGCTCGCCGGGCGAATACCGCTGGGTCGAACGCGACGACATCGAGGCCTACAAGGCCTTTTCCGAGGAGATCAAGGCCAAGGCCAAGGACTTCAAGCTCCTCACCGGCGCGCGCCTGGTCTTCGAGGACGGGACGCCGGACATCCTGGCCTATCCGCAGAACCGCGCCGGCTGGGGCGACCTCTGCCGCCTGCTCACCAAGGGGAACCGGCGGGTGAAGAAAGGCCAATGCCAGCTCTTCCTCGAGGACCTCATGAGGGCGACCGGCGACCTTCTCTTCATCGTCATGCCCGGCCCGCGCCTGGCCGATCTGCCCGATCCCCTCGCCCGCCTGGCCGAGGCCGCCCCCGGCGCCGTTTGGCTCGCCGCCGCCATGAACCGCCAGGGCGACGACGCCCGCCGCCTCGCCCGCCTGGAGGCGATCGCCGCCGCCGCGCGCGTCCCGCTACTGGCCGTCAATGACGTCCTCTACGACTGTCCCGGACAGCGCGACCTGCAGGACGTGGTCACCTGCATCCGCGAAGGCGTGACCATCGAGACCGCCGGCCGCCTCCTGGAAGCCAGCGCCGAACGCCACCTGAAACCGCCCGAAGAGATGGCGCGCCTCTTCCGCAAGGCGCCGCAGGCCATCGCCGAGATCGGCGACATCCTCGACCGGGTCGACTTCGACCTGGGACAGCTACAGTACGAGTATCCGCAGGAACCCGTCCCGCCCGGACACACCGCCGCCGAATGGTTGGAAAAGGTCACCTGGCGATGCGCCGAGATCCGCTATCCGGACGGCATACCGGACAAGGTGTCCGGACTGCTTCGCGATGAGCTCGCCCTGATCAAGAAGCTCGATATCGCGCAGTATTTCCTGACGATCATGCACATCGTGCGCTTCGCTGAGAGCCGGCGCATCCTCTGCCAGGGGCGCGGCTCGGCGGCCAATTCGGCGGTCTGCTACGTGCTCGGCATCACGGCGGTCGATCCCGCCGAGAATGACGTTCTTTTCGCCCGCTTCATCTCCGAAGAACGGCGCGAGCCGCCGGACATCGACGTCGACTTCGAGCATGAGCGCCGCGAAGAGGTCATCCAGTATATCTATGAGCGATACGGTCGCGATCGCGCCGGCATCGCCGCGACCGTCATCCACTATCGGCCTCGCAGCGCCATCCGGGATGTCGGCAAGGCGCTGGGCCTGACCGAGGACGTCACCGCCCGCCTGGCGGGCACCGTCTGGGGCGGCTGGGGGCGAGAAATCCACGACCACCAGGTGAACGAGGCCGGCCTTTCCAACGACAACCCGCAGGTTCGCCGCGCCGTCGACCTGGCGGTGCGGCTGCTCGGCGCGCCACGCCATCTCTCACAGCACGTGGGCGGCTTCGTGCTGGCGCAAGGGCGGCTCGACGAACTCGTGCCGATCGGCAACGCGGCCATGGAGGACCGCACCTTCATCGAATGGGACAAGGACGACATCGACGCCCTCTGTCTGATGAAGGTCGATGTGCTGGCGCTCGGCATGCTGACCTGCATCCGCAAGGCCTTTGACCTGATGCGCGAGCACGAAGGCGCGGATTACGACCTGCCGTCGGTCCCCACCGAACAGCCCGATGTCTACGACATGCTTTGCGAAGGGGATTCCATCGGCGTCTTCCAGGTCGAAAGCCGGGCCCAGATCAGCATGCTGCCCCGGCTGAAGCCGAGGACCTTCTACGATCTGGTCGTCGAGGTCGCGATCGTCCGCCCGGGACCGATCCAGGGGAACATGGTTCACCCCTATCTGAAGCGCCGCGCGGGCCTCGAGCCCGTCAGCTTTCCCTCACCCTCCCCGGAACACGGCCCGCCGGACGAACTGGAGAGCGTGCTGAGCAAAACCATGGGCGTGCCGCTCTTCCAGGAGCAGGCGATGAAGCTGGCGATGGTGGCGGCGAAATTCACCGACGTGGAAGCCAACAAGCTGCGGCGCGCCATGGCGACCTTCCGCAATGTCGGCACCATCGGCGGCTTCCACGCAATGATGGTCGATCGGATGGTGGCGCGTGGTTATCCCGCCGAGTTCGCCGAGAACTGTTTCAAGCAGATCCGCGGCTTCGGCAGCTATGGCTTTCCGGAGAGCCATGCGGCCTCCTTCGCCAAGCTGGTCTACATCTCCTCCTTCATCAAATGCCGCCACCCGGCCGCCTTCGCCTGCGCCTTGCTGAACTCCCAGCCGATGGGGTTCTACGCGCCGGCCCAGATCGTGCGCGACGCCCGGGAGCATGGGGTGGAGGTGCGCCCGGCGGACATCAACGCAAGCTTCTGGGACAACACCCTGGAAACCGGCGCAGGCGGCCGGCCGGCCCTGCGCATCGGCTTTCGGCAGATCGACGGGATGAAGGAGGCCGAGGCGGTGCGGCTGACCGAGGCGCGCGGCCAGGGCTACGCCTCGGTGGAAGATCTCTTCATGCGCGCGCGGCTGGCCAACGGCATGCTGCGCAAGCTGGCGGACGCCGACGCCATGCGCTCCATCGGCCTCGACCGGCGCCAGGCGCTCTGGGCCGTGCGACGGCTGCCGGACGATTCGCCGCTCGATTTCTTCCGCGACGCCGAGGCCTGCGAGCTCGGCGAGGAGCCGGACGCCCGCCTGCCGGCCATGCCGCTCTCCGAGCACGTGGTGGTGGACTACCAGACCACGCGCCTGTCGCTGAAGGCCCATCCGATGCGGTTCCTGCGGCCGATGCTGCGCGCCCAAGGCGTGCTCTCCAGCGCCGAGGTGCGGGCGGCCCGCGACGGCGCGCGGGCGCGGGTGGCCGGGGTGGTGCTGATCCGCCAGCGGCCGGGCACGGGCAAGGCGGTGTTCATCACCCTGGAGGACGAGACCGGGATCACCAACGTGCTGCTCTGGGCGCGGCTCTTCGAGGAGAAGTTCCGCCGCGAGGTGATGAGCGCGCGCCTCTTGGAGGTCGAGGGCCTGATCCAGAGGAGCCCGGAAGGGGTGATCCACCTGATGGCCGACCACGTGGCCGACCGCACCTTCGACCTCGAGCGCCTGTCGCAGGACGAGGTGCTGGAGCCCGCCGGCGCAGGCCTCCTCCTCCCCGGCCCGGCCCGCGCGCCCACGGCGCGGCATCCGCGCGACGTGCGGGTCCTGCCGAAGTCGCGGGATTTTCACTAAGGATCGAAGATTGGCCAGCCTTCAGGTGGGGCCGCCCCGCTCGCAGATATCAACCCCGACCCAGCGCCAGCCGAAGCTTCCGCTCCAGGTCATCGAGGGCGAAGGGCTTGTTCAGAACCTCGTAGTCGCTGAACGTCTCCGGCACGCCGACCCGGCCGTATCCCGTGCTGAACAGGAACGGCAGCCTGCGGCTGCGCAGCACTTCGGCGACGGGGAACACCGGCTCCCCGTCGAGGTTCACGTCCAGCACCGCGAAATCGAACGCGCCGGAACCGGCGATGCTCAACGCCCTGGAAAGCGTCGCGACCGAAGCGGCCACCTCGCATCCCAGTTCCCGCAGCATGTCCTCGATCAGCAAGGCCACGCCGCCCTCGTCTTCGACCAACAGAGCGCGCAGGCCGGCAAGCTCAGCCATTCAGCGCCGCACCTCGCAGGGGAATGCTCATGCGGCAGGACAGCCCCAAAGGCTCAAACACCACATCGAGTTCTCCGCCAAGGTCGCCCTCGATGCACCGCTCGATCAGCCGCGTGCCGAAGCCTCGCCGCGTCGGCGGCTTCACGGCAGGCCCGCCCCGCTCCTGCCAGACGAGGTCCACGACCGTCGCGCCTGCGTCGTCCCGGATCTCCCAGGTGAGCGAGAGGTCTCCCTCCTCGGACGACAGCGCGCCATACTTCGCCGCATTGGTGGCCAGCTCGTTCAGCGCCATCGTCAGGCTGAGCGCCGCCCGCGGATTGAGCGTAATCGGCGGGCCCTCGATCTGCGTCGCGCCTGAGTTGGACATCGGCCCCAGCACTTCCCGCGCCAGGAAATCGAGCGGGGCGTCCTCCCAATGCCGCCGGGTCAGGAGGTCGTGCGCGCGCGCCAGGCCCAGCAGCCGCCCTTCGTAGCGTCGGCTGAAGTCCTGCACGCTGTCCGAATGGCGCGCGGTCTGGATCGCCAGGGACTGCACCGTGGCCAGGGTATTCTTCACCCGGTGGTTCAGTTCGTCGATGAGCGTCCTTTGCCGGTTCTCGGCCTGCTTGCGCTCGGTGATGTCGACCAGCATGTTGATCGCGCCGATCAGCCGGCCGTTGCTGTCGTGCAGCGGCGTCGGATAGGGCATGAACGGCACGAAGGCGCCGTCGGGGCGCTCGGCCATGGCCTCGACGCCCCGGACCGGCCGATCCTCCCGCAACGCCACCGCCATCGGGCACTGGTCGTGCGGTAGCGGCGCGCCGTCCGCGGTGTAGAGCCGCCAGGTCACGCACCACTCATCGCCGATCTGCGGCGTGCGGCCGGCCATCTCGATGCAGGCCTTGTTGAAGAAGGTGATCCGTCCATTGGCGTCCGTCGTGTAGACGGCGGCCGGCAGGGCCTCCAAGAGATCGCGCATGTGGCGCTCGCTCTCCCGGACCCGGTCTTCCATCTGCTTGGCTTCGGTCACGTCCTGGATGACCCGGACGCCGTAGAGGAACCGGCCGCCCTGATCCCGGACCGAGGAGCTGTAGATGTCGAGGTACACGACCGAGCCGTCGGGCCTGCAGGCCCGCTTGCGGAGCGCATAGTTGCTGATCTCTCCCTCGACCTGGGCCGCGTAGCGCCTGGCGTCCTCCTCGCGATCCTCTTCGTGCGTGTAGTCCAGGAAGGTCATCTCCAGGAGTTGTTCGCGCGAGCGGCCGAGCATCTTGCAGATAGCGTCGTTGACGCGCAGCATCCGTCCCGTCTCGTCGGTCTCGGTGATGCCGACCGTCGCCGCCTCGTAGGTGGCCGCCAGCCGTTCCTCGCTCTCCCGGCGGGCGCGTTCGGCTTCATGCAGATGCGTCACGTCCATGGTGAAGCAGCGCGTGTTGACGAACTTGCCGTTCTCGAAGCGGCTGTTCGAGGTGATGAGCACGTGCTTGACGGACCCGTCTTTCGCCCGCAGCCGCGCGTGGCGCCGATCGAGCTTTTCGCCGCACGACAGCTTGTGCAGGATTTCGCCGATGACCGGCGCGTCCACATGGAATTCGGCGATATGGCGCCCGACATAGTCCTCGGCGTCGTATCCCAGCAGATCCAGCTCAGCCTGGTTCGCCCGCAGGATGATGCCTTCGCCGCTGACGATGTGCAGGCCGACGGCGCCGTTCTCGAAGAAGTCCTCCAGGTCCTGGGTCTTGCGGCGGACCTCCTCCTCCATCGTCTTGTGGGCGGAAATATCCTGGAAGCAGTTGATCGCCCCCTGGATGCGGCCCTCGTGGTCCTTCAGGGGGCGGATATTGACCAGGGCGGTGAGGCGGGCGCCGTCCGGCCGCTCTATGACGACTTCGGCGTTCCTCGTGGTCGCGCCCGAGCGGACCGCCACGGCCATCGGGCAGTCCTCGTGCGCCAGCGGCGTTCCGTCCGGCAGGAACAGGCGGTGGGAACCGCAGAAGCGCTCGGTGTTGTCGAGGTTCGGCGAGCGCCCCCAAAGGGCGGCCGCCTCCGAATTGAACCGGACGAGCCAGCCTTCGTGGTCGCAGACGTAGACGGCGCCCGGAATGGCGTCCAGCGTCGTCGGCGCCGCTGCGACGAGCGCGTCGAACTCGGTGAGCTGCCGCCCACCGACAGGGAATTCTTCGACGTTGGACATGGTCTTCCGACTCTAACTGCGCGGCCGCGCGAATCTAGCGTTTCGGCTCGCCGAGGCGAGAAGGTCGCTGAGCACATAATAGGTGTCGCGCCCGCCCAAGCCCCGCGCGGCCAAGGGTCGTTAAGCGCGCAGGGCGGCGAATTGTTCCCTCACTCCCACTCGATGGTCCCCGGCGGCTTCGACGTGACGTCGTAGACCACGCGATTGATCCCCTTGACCTCGTTGATGATGCGCGTCGCCGCACGGCCCAGCACGGCCCACGGGAACTCGAAGAAATCGGCCGTCATCCCGTCCGTCGAGGTGACGGCCCGCAGGGCGCAGACCTCGTCGTAGGTGCGCGCATCGCCCATCACCCCCACCGTGCGCACCGGCAGCAGGACGGCGAAGGCCTGCCAGATGGCGTCGTAGAGGCCGGCCTTGCGGATCTCGTCGAGATAGATGGCGTCGGCCTTCTGCAGGATGGCGACGCGCTCGGGGGTCACCTCGCCGGGGATGCGGATCGCCAGGCCCGGGCCGGGGAACGGATGGCGGCCGACGAAGGCGGCGGGGAGGCCAAGCTCGACGCCGAGGGCGCGGACCTCATCCTTGAAGAGCTCGCGCAGGGGTTCGACAAGCTTCAGCTTCATGTAGTCCGGCAGGCCGCCGACGTTGTGGTGGCTCTTGATCACCGCCGAGGGGCCGCCGCGGGCCGAGACGCTCTCGATCACGTCGGGATAGAGGGTGCCCTGTGCCAGGAAGGTCGCGCCCTCCACCTTCGCGGCCTCGCGGTCGAAGATCTCCACGAACACCCGGCCGATGGTCTTGCGCTTGGTCTCCGGGTAGGAAACCCCGGCAAGCTGACCAAGGAATTCCTCAGCCGCATCAACGTGAACCAGCGGAATGTTGTAGTGATCGCGGAACATCGTCACCACCTGCTCGGCCTCGTTGAGGCGCAGGAGTCCGGTGTCGACGAAGACGCAGGTCAGCTGGTCGCCGATGGCTTCATGCAGCAGGACAGCGGCCACCGACGAGTCCACCCCGCCCGACAGGCCGCAGATCACGCGCCCCTCGCCCACCTTGGCGCGGATGCGGGCGATCTCCTCCTCGCGGAAGGCGGCCATGGTCCAGTCGCCGGAGAGCCCGGCGATGCGGTGAGTGAAGTTGCGCAGGATCAGCGCGCCGCGCGGGGTGTGCGCCACCTCCGGGTGGAACTGCACGCCGTAGAACCGGCGGCCCTCGTCGGCGATGACGGCGAAGGGCGAGCCTTCGGAGCTGGCGACGATCTCGAATCCCAGGGGAATGGCGGTGATCTTGTCGCCGTGGCTCATCCAGACCGGCTCGCGGTCGCCGACCTCGCCCAGGCCTTCGATCAGCGGCGAGGCGCGCTCGATCAGGATGTCGGCGCGGCCGAACTCCCGCTCATGGCCGCCCTCCACGGCCCCGCCCAGCTCGGCGCACATGGTCATCTCGCCATAGCAGATGCCCAGCACCGGCACGCCGAGTTCGAACACCCGCCGGGAGACCGCCGGGCTTTCGGCCTCGTGCACGCTGGCCGGGCCGCCGGAGAGGATCACGGCCTTCGGCGCGAAGGCGTCGAGGATGTCCTCGATACGGTCGTAGGGGTGGATCTCGCAATAGATGCCGCTCTCGCGCACCCGGCGGGCGATCAGCTGGGTCACCTGGCTGCCGAAGTCGACGATCAGGACACGTTCGTGGGCGGTTTCGGTCATGGCGGAACTCATGCGGCGCGGGCGAGGGCGGCGGCAAAGAAGCCGTCGGTGGCGGAGGTGTGAGGGGCGAGGCGCAGATAGCCCTCGGTCGTCAGATAAGGCGAGAGCTCGGGCGGAGGCGGCGCGACGGAGAAGGCGGGATCGGCCTGAAGGAAGGCCGCCACGCGGTCCTCGTTCTCCTCGCGGAACACCGAGCAGGTGACGTAGATCATCCGCCCGCCCGGCTTCACGAAGCCGGCCGCATCGCGCAGCACCGCGTCCTGGTCGGCTTGGCGGCGGGCGAGCGCGTCGGGGGTCAGCCGCCACTTGGTGTCCGGATTGCGCCGCCAGGCGCCCGAGCCGGTGCAGGGCGCGTCGACGAAGACCACGTCCATGCGGCCCGCGAGCCCTCGGAGCGGATCGGCTTCCATAGGCGAGCGGACCTGCAGGTTGCGCACCCCGGCGCGCTGGGCCCGGCGGATGGTGTCGGCCAGGCGCCGGGCGTCGGCGTCGTAGGCGTAGATCTGGCCCGTGGAGGCCATGGCCGCGGCCAGCGCCAGCGTCTTGCCGCCGCCGCCGGCGCAGAAGTCGAGCACCTGGGCGCCCTTCACCTCGCCGGCTGCGGCGGCGGCGATCTGCGAGCCGAGATCCTGCACCTCGAACCAGCCCTTGGAGAAGGCCGGGATGGTCTCCACCGCCCCGCCGCGGGTGGTCGGATCAGGCGCGGCGATGCGAGCGGCGGTGGCGAGCGCCGGGGCGGGCTGGGCGTGCAGCGGCGCCAGGGCCTTTAGGGCGCGCTCGGAGTCGGTCTTCAGGGTGTTGATGCGCAGGTCCACCGGGGCGCGCTCGGCCAGCGCCGCGCCGGCCCCGGCGCGGGCGTCACCGAAGGCCCGCTCCATCGCCGGCTCCAGCCAGTCCGGATAGTCGCCGCGGACGTCGGGCGGCGCGTCGGCCAGGTCGGACGGTGCTTCCAAGGCGGCGCGCTCGGCCTCGGTCAGGGCGCCGGGGCCGTGCGGCTCGTCCGCCGCGGCCTCGGCGATGCGCTCCAGCGGCCAGTCCCAGCCGAAGCGGAGCACGCCGAGGGCGACGGCGCGCGGTCCCTCCCCGCCCATCCGCCAGGCCATCGAGCGGCGCTTGCGCAGGGCGTCCATCACCAGCCCGGAGACGAAGGCGCGGTCCTTGGCGCCGGCGAAGCGGGAGGCGTCGCCCCAGGCCTTCAGGGCCAGCCGCGCCGGCCGGTGGCGCGTCTCGATCTCGGTCAGAACCTCGATGGCCGCAGAGATGCGCCCGCCGTCACGCACTGAAGAGCGCGACCAGGATCATCACGATCCCCACCATCGAAATCAGCCAGACAAGGGTCCGCAGCACCGGAACGCCGAAGGCGTAGAGCGGCAGGTAGATCGCGCGACCGACCACATAGAGCACCGCCCCCCAGAGCGTCAGCGGCCCCAGCTTGGCGGCGAGATAAGCGGCCAGGATCGCGCCGGCGAACAGCGGGAAGCTCTCGCGGAAGTTCGCGAAGGCGCGTGCGAGGCGCCCGGCCATGCCCGTCAGCGGCGGCTTGGGCTCGTCTCGCGGGCCCATGTTCCACTTCAGGTCCTTGCGCTGGCCCTCGCCGGCCGCGGCGGACCAGGCGAGGTGAACGAGGCCGATCACCACGGCGACGCCCAGCAGCAGGAGTTCGCTGGCCGTATGCATCAGGCGGGCGCCGAGTAGTTGGGCGCTTCGCGGGTCATCATCACGTCGTGCACGTGGCTCTCGCGCAGGCCCGCGCCGGTGATGCGGATGAACCGCGCCCGCTGCTGGAAGGTCGGCACGTCACCCGCGCCGACATAGCCCATCGCGGCCCGCAGGCCGCCGACCATCTGATGCAGGATCGCGCCGATCGGCCCCTTGTAGGGCACCTGGCCCTCGATGCCCTCGGGCACCAGCTTCAGGGCGTCGGTGACCTCCTTCTGGAAGTAGCGGTCGGCCGACCCGCGGCTCATGGCGCCCAGGGAGCCCATGCCGCGGTAGGCCTTGTAGGAGCGGCCCTGGTAGAGGAACACCTCGCCCGGCGCCTCGTCGGTGCCGGCGAAGGCCGAGCCCATCATGGCCACGCTGGCGCCGGCGGCGATCGCCTTGGCGAGGTCGCCGGAATACTTGATGCCGCCGTCGGCGATCACCGGCACGTCCGAGCCCTTCGCCGCCCGCACCGCCTCGGCGATGGCGGTCAGCTGCGGCACGCCGACGCCGGCGACGATGCGGGTGGTGCAGATCGAGCCGGGGCCGATGCCCACCTTCACCGCGTCCGCGCCGGCGTCGATCAGCGCCTTTGCGCCCTCGTAAGTGGCGACGTTGCCGGCGATGATCTGCACGAGATTGCTCTCGCGCTTGATGCGGCCCACCGCCCGGGCGACGTCGGAGTTGTGGCCGTGGGCGGTGTCGATCACCACCACGTCGGCCCCCGCCTCGATCAGCGCCATCGAACGCTCATAACCGGCGTCGCCGACCGTCGAGGCGCCGCCGACCAGCAGGCGGCCTTGGCCGTCCTTGGCGGCGTTGGGGTGGGCCTGGGCCTTCTCGATGTCCTTCACGGTGATCAGGCCGACGGCGTGATAGTCCTCGTCGACCACCACCACCCGCTCGATCTTGTGCCGGCGCAGGAGTTCGTTGGCCTCGGCCTGGCTGACGCCCTCGCGGGCGGTGACGAGCCCTTCGCTGGTCATCAGCTGGCTGGCCGGAACGCTGTCGGAGCCCTCGAAACGCATGTCCCGGTTGGTCAGGATGCCGACCA
>DASPLZ010000041.1:0-11041 GCA_035627295.1 Phenylobacterium sp.
CGCTGATGCGCGAGATCCATCACCGGGTGAAGAACAACCTGCAGGTCATCTCCTCGCTGCTCTCCATGCAGCAGCGATCGCTGACCGATCCCGCCGCCCGCTCGGCGATGTCCGACACCCGCCAGCGCATCTCGGCCCTCGCCCTGATCTACCGCGCGCTCTACCAGGGCCCGGACCTGAAGCAGGTGGACCTTCGGCCCTTCCTGGAAGACCTCACCGGCCAGCTCATCTCCGGCGAGACCATCCGCGGCTCTCCGGTGGAGACGCAGCTCGACATCGAGCCCCTGATCATCGACCCCGACCGCCTCGCGCCGCTGGCGCTCTTCGCCGTGGAGGCGATCACCAACGCCCAGAAGCACGCCTTCGCCGGCCGCGGCGGCACCCTGAGCGTCACCCTGAAGGTCGGCGAGGCGGCCGAGCTCAGCATCGCCGACGACGGCCCGGCCGGCGAACAGGCCACCGGCGCCGGCGTCGGGCGCACCCTGATGAGCGCCTTCGCCCGTCAGCTGCGCGGCTATTCCGGCATCGACCGCAACGGTTCGGGCGGGGTCACGGCCTGGCTGGTCTTCCCGGTCGATCCGGCCGCCCCGCCGCTCAAGCCGCCCGGGAACCAGGCTGCAGCGTAGGCGTTCGGACCAGGCGAGTTTGAAACCTTCGGGGAGACCCCAATGCGCAAAGTTGTTCTGATGGCGGCGCTGTTCGCCAGCTTCGCCGTCGCCGCCTGCAACACCGTCGCCGGCGCCGGCCGTGACGTGGAAGCCGCCGGCGAGGCGGTCACCGACACCGCCGAAGACGTCAAGTAGGCGCTTCGCTTCAATTCAGGTGAAACGTCCGCAGCCTGACGGCCGCGGGCGTTTTGCTGTCTGGACGTCGATGGGCCGTGCGTGGTTCGAGACGCGGCTTCGCTGCTCCTCACCAGGACTGAGATGGATGGCGCTCTACTGACCTCGTCATCCTGAGGGCCCGCGAAGCGGGCGTCTCGAAGGACGCAAGGCCGCCGATCCTCGTCAGGCCGCGACCTGGAAGGCCGGATGACGCCGGTAGAGCCCGCCCGGCCCGGCCGGCTCCAGCACGCCGCCGGCTTCCGCGCCGGCTTCGCCGAGCCCCAGCATCAGCAAGCCGTCCTCCGGCAGGGCGCGCGCCAGGCTGCGCAGCACCTGCTCGCGGTGCTGAGCGGACATGCCGGCCAGCACATAGCGGCAGAGGATCACGTCGAACTGGCCGACGGGCGAAAGGTCGGCGATCAGGTTGATGCGCCGCCAGCGCACCGCCTGGCGCAGGCGCGGCGAGATGGTCCACATGTCGTCGCGCTGCTCGAAGTGGTCCACAAGCTTGCGGATCGGCAGGCCGCGCTGGACCTCGAACTGGGTGTAGAGGCCGCTCCTGGCCTTCTCGATGCGGCGCTCGGAGAGGTCGGAGGCGAAGAGCTCCACCGAAAGGCCGGGCTCCGAGCGGGCGAGGTCCTCGGCCAGCATGGCCACGGAATAGATCTCCTGGCCCGAGCTGCAGGCCGCGCTCCAGATGCGCAAGGGCGCGCCGTCGCGGCGCCGCGCCATCACCGGCAGCACCTCGGCCAGCTGGGCGAAGGCCGCGCGGTCGCGGAAGAAGGCGGTCTCGCCGGGCGCCATGGCCTCGACCAGCGCCCAGATCAGCCGCTCCTCGCGGCGGCCCCGGATCGCCTGCAGGAGCTCGCCGACCGAGGCGAAGCCCTCCCGCCGGGCGAGCGGCGAAAGCCGGCTCTCGATCGGATAGTCCAGGGCCGCGTCCACCGTCAGCCCCGCCTTGGCGGCGCACAGGTGGGCGACCAGGGCGCGCTCCTCGGGCCTCACGCCAGCCCCGCCATCTCGAACTTGGCGGCGATGATGTCGCCGTCGAAGGGCTTCATGACATATTCGTCGGCGCCTGCGCCCAGCGCCTCGCGGATGCGCTCGACGCTGTTCTCCACCGAGCAGAAGACGACCTTGGGGGTCTCGCCGCCCGGCTCGGCGCGCAGGCGGCGCAGGAAATCCAGCCCGTCCATCACCGGCATTTGCCAGTCCAGCAGCACCGCGTCGGGCATGGCCGCGCGGCACCAGGCGAGCGCCTCCATCCCGTCCCCGGCCTCGGCGGTCTCGAAGCCGAGGTCCTCCAGGATCCGGCGCGCGACCTTGCGGATCACGCGGCTGTCGTCGACCACCAGACAGGTTCTCACGGACGAACGCTCTCCTTTGAGCGTCCGCATTTGCGAGGGGTTCGGTTAAGGAGCCGTTTGAGCGGCGAAGATTACTGGGGAAGAGTGACCGCGAAGGCGATGCGCCCCTCGCCGACATCCACCATCAATCGCCCGCCCGCATCGTCCAGGAAGCGGCGCACATAGTAGCCCTGCACCCAGTGGCCCGGCAGGGCCTCGCCCCAGCCGCGCCCTTCCAGGCCGTCCAGCACCTCGGCCCGCAGCCGCGCCCGCGGTCCCTCGCCCTCGACGGCGATGGCGACCGTCTCGCCCTCCACCGTCGAGCGCACCCGCACCGTCCCGCCGCTGAAGAGGGCCGAGCCGGCCATCTGCGCCAGGTTGGCCATCGCCCGCCCGGCGGTCTTGGAGACCGCGCCGGGCTCCAGCTCCCAGGCGAGGTCGGCGCGCATGTGCTCGAAGAGCCTGGAGAGCACCGCGCCCAGTTTCTCGGCGTCGAAGGCCTCCGCCGAGGCCGAGGCGCCGTAGGCCACGCGGCAGAATTCCAGAAGGTCGATCAGCTTCCTGGCGCTCTTGCCGATCAGGTCGATGGTCTCCTCCTGCATGGAGGCCATCGAGGGGTCCTGCAGCAGGTCGACGCCCGAGGCCAGGGCGCTCGCCGGGCTCATCAGGTCGTGGCAGAGCCGGCCGGCCAGGAAGGCGGCCAGATCGGCGGGCGTGGTCGAGAAGGGCGGGTCGTCGGACATGGGCGCGCGCGATGCTGGCGTGATTTGGGCGGCTGGCAAACCGGCCGCGTCGGGCTAGAGACGCTCCGATGACCCTGGATGTTCCCGCCTCTCCGCCCACCGACCTCGACGACGTCGGCCCCAAGCTCGCCGAGATCTGCGAGGCCGCCGCCGCCCTGATCCTGCCGCTCTGGCGATCGGGCCTGACGGTGATGAGCAAGGCCGACGAGAGCCCGGTCACCGAGGCCGACCAGCGCGGCGAGGCGCTGATCCTGGCGGCCCTGGCCCGCGCCTTCCCGGACATCCCGGTGATCGCCGAGGAGGATTCCGCCGCCGGCGGCGTGCCGACCCAGGCGCCGCCGCGCTTCTTCCTGGTCGACCCGCTGGACGGCACCAAGGCCTTCGTGCGCGGCGATCCGAACTTCACCGTCAACATCGGGCTGGTCGAGGCCGGCCGCATACGCGCCGGCGCCGTCGTCGCCCCGCCCACCGGCGAGGCCTGGTTCACCACTCGCGCGGGAAGCCGCAAGCGAATCTCGGGCGGCGCGGAAGAGGCCGTCCGCGTGCGCCGCCCGCCGGCCGGCGAGGTGCTGGGCCTGATCAGCCACACCGCCAAGCCGGAGACGGTCGAGGCGCTGAAGGAGAAGTACGGCTTCCAGCGCACCGAGGCGATGGACTCCTCCATCAAGCTCTGCCGCATCGCCGAGGGCGCCGCCGACATCTATCCGCGCCACGGCCCGACCATGGAATGGGACATCGCCGCCGGCCACGCCGTGCTGCTGGGCGCCGGCGGCGCCCTGGCCGGCCTGGAGGGCGAGCCCTTCCTCTACGCCAAGAGCGACAAGGGCTTCCGCAACCCCGGCTTCATCGCGCGGGGCGGCTGAAGCCTATTTCCGCGTCCAGCCGCCGCCGAGCGGCTTGAAGTACTGGCCGGCCGGCAGGCGGTCGATCAGGGTCTTGGCGGCGGCCTGGCCGGCGGCTTCGGCGCTGGTGCCGGCCTTGGCGCCGGCTTCGGCGTAGACCTTGGCGCGGCCGGCGTTGATCTCGGCGACGGCGGCGCGCAGGGCCGGATCGCCGCCGGAGACGATGCCGAGATAGCCGTCGCCCTGCTCGCCGACGGTCCCCGACGCCTTGCCGGCGTCGACGGCGGCCTTGGACGAGGCCAGGTCGGCGGAAGCGGGCGTCGCGGCGACCGCCAGGGCGGCGACGGCGGCGAGGGCGATCAGCGGGCGGATAATCTTCACGGTCATCTGTCCTAGAAGAGGTTGGGGTTCTGCTGGATCAGCGACTGGACCTCGCGGTCCAGCTGCAGCTTCACGTTCACGTCCAGCTGGGCGTAGACGTTGATCGGGTCGACCTTGACCCGCACGGACGGCTCGCACGCTCCCAGCGCGAGCCCCAGCACGGCGGTGGTCAGAACGGCGGTCAGGCGCATCGCGACAGAGCTCCCCTAAGCATGGCCGCAAGCCTGTGGCCGACCGGCTGAACCCCGGCTGAACGCATAGGTCACGGCGTCTCCTCGACCTTCCGCCGCCAGGCGTCGGCGTAGGCCTGCACCAGTTCATCGAAATTCAGCGACGAGTCGAGGGTCAGATCGATCGGCGTGCCCTTGGGCAGCGGAATCCGCCGCTCGAACGCCCGCCCGCTCAGCACGTCCAGGATGGTCAGCCGCGGCCGTTCGGCGACCTGCGGATCGTGATGGCCCTTGATCTGGAAGACGAGCCCCAGCCGGCCCTCGTCGCGACTGGCCACCTGGGCGGTCAGGGTCTCGAAGGCGAGGTTCTCCACGGCCTGGTAGGCGAAGTCCTGGATGGCGTTCACCGTCTGCGGCGCCGGCGCGCCGGGCGAGGAGTCGGCCGAGACCCCGCCCAGGATGTCGCGGGCGATATAGACCCGGCCTGGCTTCACCGAGGCCAGCTCCCCGTCGGCCACCCGCAGCCCCGCCGGGCCGTAGGAGAAGGGCAGCCGCCCGTCGACCACCGCGTCCAGCCGGATCTTCTCGCCAAGGTTGGTGGCCGCCACCACCTGGTTGAGGTCGACGTCGTCCAGGGTCAGCGCCCCCTCGGCGGCGCCCTCCGGCAGGCGGACCGTCATCGGATCGAGCGCCACCGCCCCGCCGGCCGCCCGGGCCGTGAAGCTCGCCAGCCGCAGGGCCTCGGGCGTCAGGGTGAAGGTGGCGGCAAGGTCGCTCAGCGGCGTGAAGAAGGCCAGCTTGTCGGCGCGCAGCTGCTGGTCGGGCAGGGTGGCGAGCGGGGCCAGGCTGGAGAAACCGACCACGCCGCGGGCGCCGGCGATGCGTCCCGGCGGGGTGTCCAGGTCGAGCCCGTCCAGGGTCAGGCGGCCGGAGCTCTGGGTCGCCGCCGGCGTCCAGCTGGCCTGGCCCTCGAAGCGGGCGGCCCCGTTCAGCCGCCCGGCCAGGCTCGCCAGCGGGGTGACGGCGGTGGCCTGGAAGCCATCCTCGGCGAAGGCCAGCATGCCGGTGTCGAAGGCGACCTCGCCCGCCCCGCGCGCCAGGTCGTGGCGGCCTGAGGCGCTGGCCAGTTGCGGGCCGCCCGGCAGGCCGGCCGCCGCCTCGGCGGTCCAGACCTGCCCGCGCTGCCTCGCCGTCCCGCTGAGCCGCAGGGGCGAGAACCGCGGGATCGCGGCGGTGTCGATCAGGTCAGCGGCGGCCAGGGTGAGGGTCCCGGCGCTGGCGGCCAGGTCGAACCGCCCCGAGGCGTCCCTCACCCGCCCCTCCGCCGAGGGCGCGGCGAACTCGACGGCGCGGAAGGCGCCCCGCGCGCGCCAGGCGCCGCCGCTCGCGGTGAACAGCGGCGGCCCGGCCGGGCAGGCCTGGCCCTTCACGGCGGTCAGGTCGTTGGCGTCCAGTTCGATGCGGCGCGCCGAGACCGTCAGGCAGCGGTCGCCGGTGAAGGACGCCGCATCGCCCGCCAGGATCAGCCGCCCGGAGGCGTCGACGGCGACATCCTCCAGCGGCGCAAGGTCGAAGGCCCCGCGCACCCGGCCGCGGGCGGAAAGGCCGCCGTCCGCCAGCCGCCAGTCGGCGACCTCGGCGGCGAGCTCGGGCAGCCCGCCGCCCGTCAGGGTCGCCGCCAGCGCGCCGCCGCCCTGCGAGGCGAACACCGGCGCGCCGCCCAGCGGCGCGACCGCGAGATGCGCCCCGCTGGAGGCGTGCAGGCTCGCCGCGCGCTTCAGCGCCAGCCGCATGCCGCCGTCCCGCAGGGTCAGGGCCGCGGCCGGCGCTTCCAGCCGGAACCCCCTGGCGGCCGAGAGGAAGGCCTGCCGGTAGGACGGCTCCTGGGCGATGATCGGCAGGCTCGCGGCGTAGCGGCGGGCGGCCGCGTCGGTGAGCTGGCCGGCCGAGGAGATCGAGCCCTGCACGGCGATGTCCAGGTCGTCGGCGGGGCCGGTCGCCGAGCCGATCGCCTCCAGCCGCGCGTTGCTGAACCGGGCGTCCGGGGTCGAGACCGCCGCGGCGAGGCCGCTGAGCAGCCAGGTCGCCTGCACCCCGCCGCCCTCGGTCCAGAGGCCGGTGTGGCGGTCGATCGTGGCGGTGGCCTGCAGGCCCGTCGCCGCCGCCTCGCCCAGGTCCGCGCGGTCGGCGGCGAGGCGCAGGGTCGCCGCGCCCGAGGAGCGCAGGCCCTCCCTGGTCCGGCTCATCGCAAGGCTCGGCGCCGTCAGCAGCAGGCGCGAACCGGTGAGCCGCCGCCCGCCCGCCTGCAGGCCGGCGGCGGTCGCCTCCAGCCGCGCCGCGCCCTGAAATCCCTTGGCGGTCAGCGGTCCCTGGGCGGAGAGGTCGATGACCAGCCCGGTTCCGGCCAGGTCGCCGAGCCGCGCCTGGGAGGCCCGCACCCCGCCTCGCAGGTCCAGGCTCCCGCCGACCCGGCGCACGGCGATCCGGCCGCCGGCGATCTGGGCGGCGAGCGTGTCGGTCTTCAGGCTGGCCGGCGCCACCACGCCGTCGAACCGCTGCAGGGCGCCGTCCTTCACCACGCCCGATCCGTCCAGGCGCAGGGCGCCGGCCTCGGTGGCCAGCAGGATGGCGCCGCGCTGCAGCTCGATGTCCGGCAGGGGCGCCGGTTCGCCCTTGGGCCGGGCCGTCAGTTCCTCGATCAGCCGGTCGAGCCGGCCGAAGCTGAGACGCCCGTCCCGCAGCTCGGCGCGCACCACCACGTCGCGCAGCCGGACGGCGCGCACCCGCACCCCCGCCGGCCGGCCGAACCAGGGCGCGACGAGGTCGTAGTCCAGCTCCACCCCGCCGATGGCGAGGTCCGGCCGGGCCGCGTCGCCGAGCACCGCCCGCCCCCGGGCCCCGCCTGGGCCGACGCCCTCGATGCGCACATCGGCCTCGACGCCCATGTCGCGCAGCCAGGCTTCCAGCGCCTGGCGGGCGATGACCCCGCGCAGCAGCACCGCCAGCAGCGCGGCCAGCAGCAGGACCGCAAGCAGGCTCGCCAGCACGACCGTCAGCGTCCGCCGGCGCGGCGCGGCCTTGGGGGTTGCGTCGGACATGGGCGGACCTTGCAACGGCCCGTCAGGCGGGTCGAGTGCGCAGGATGGGGCTCAGCTGTCCTGCGGGCCCTGGTCGGCCGCCTGCAGGGCGGCGGCCAGCTCCGTGGCCTCCGCGGGCGAGCCGATCGCGCCGGGGCCGGCGAGGGCCAGGACCCCGGCGAAGCCGACCAGGAAGCTCGCCACGACGAGCCAGAGCACGGGCTTGAACAGATCGAACAGCGGGTCGGGACGGGACATGACGCCTCCTCGCCCCTTCAACGCCTCGCCGCACGGCGGGTTTCCGATCTGCGATAACGCCGCTCCCGCATTTGTTGAGAACGCGTCGCATTTACTGTTGCGACACACGGCTCCGCTAATTAAGACGCAGTCGCAACAAAGCGGGCGCGCGGCGCCTTTCGGGGATCAGAGAACATGCGACTTTCCAACTCCGGCGTCAGGGCCCAGACCAAGCGCGCCCTGAGCGCGGCCGCGGTGGCCGGGGTGGCCGGCCTGGCCCTGGCGCCGACCGCGGCGCAGGCGGACGACGACGCGGCGCTGGCCACGGCTCCGACCGAGGTGATCGGCGTCGACGTCACCGGTTCGAAAACCACCGAAGCCTCGTCGCCCAAATACACCGCCCCGGTGCTGGACACGCCCCAGACCATCACCATCGTGCCCGACGCGGTGATCCGCGGCCAGAACCTGCTCTCCCTGCGCGACATCCTCTCCACCGTGCCGGGCATCACCTTCGGGGCCGGCGAGGGCGGCGGCGGCTACGGCGATTCCATCAACCTGCGCGGCTATTCGGCCAACACCGACATCACCGTCGACGGCGTGCGCGACAGCGCCCAGTACACGCGCTCTGACACCTTCAACCTCGAGCAGCTCGAGGTGATCAACGGCGCCAATTCGGTGTTCTCCGGCTCCGGTTCGGTGGGCGGCACCATCAACCTGGTCACCAAGTCGCCGCGCGGGATCGACCAGACCGTGCTCACCGGCGGCGTCGGGACCGACGACTACTGGCGCGGCGCGGTCGACGCCGACTACCTCGTCAGCGACAACGTGGCCGTGCGGCTCAACGCCATGGTCCACCGGAACGACGTTCCCGGCCGCGACGTGGACAGGAACGAGCGCTGGGGCGTCGCCCCCTCGGTGACCGTCGGCTACGGCGGGCCGACCCAGCTCACGGCCTGGTACGTCCACCAGGAGGACGAGAACACCCCGCAGTACGGCGTGCCCTACGCCGCCAACGCCCTGATCGACGGGCCGCTGCCGGGCGTCGATCCCTCGGACTACTTCGGCTACCGGAACGTCGACAAGCAGGACCAGGTGATCGACAGCCTGACGATGCGGATCGTCCACGAGTTCTCCGACAGCCTGTCGATCCGCAACATGACCCGCTGGCAGCAGGTGACGCAGGACATCATCGTCGACCCGCCGCAGGGGACCTACTGCCTGGCCAGCGGGATCAACCCGCAGCACGGGGACGCCTGCAGCGCGCCCAACACCTACCAGCCGTCCGGCCCGCGCGGGAACCGCCGCGACACCAAGAACACGCTCCTGATCAACCAGACCGACCTGACCTGGCGCGTGGCCACCGGCCCGGTGAACCACACCATCGTCGCGGGCCTGGCCTTCACCAGCGAGGACTACAACCTCGACACCGGCAATGTGCTGCGCAACCCGGGCGGGGCGACGCCCAACCCGGTCCTGCCGCTCATGCAGCTGGACAACCCGGACAGCCTCTACACCGGCCCGATCAACTTCGTCCGCACCGGGGTCAGCGACGGCGAGCTGCGCAACCGCGCCGTCTACATCTTCGACACCATCGAGCTCACCCCGCAGTGGGAGCTTTCCGGCGGCCTGCGCTACGAGCGCAACGAGGGCGAGTTCACCTCGGCGACCATCGCCGTCCCCGGCGGCGAGGTCACCCAGAACCCGGTGGCCCGGAACAAGGACGCCCTGGTCTCCTACCGCGTGGGCGTGGTCTACAAGCCCGTCCCGAACGCCTCGATCTACGCCTCCCTCGCCAACTCCCGCACCCCCTCGCAGGGCACGGTGAACGGCGGCTGCTCCAACACCGGCGCGGCGCAGAACTGCAACCTCGACCCGGAGAAGGCCAAGATCATCGAGGTCGGCGCCAAGTGGGATGCGATGGGCGGGCGCCTGTCGCTGACCGGCTCGGTGTTCCGCAACGAGCGGGAGAACTACCGGGTCTCCACCGGCGACCCGGCCCAGCCCACCCAGGTGCTCGACGGCGCCTCGCGCGTGAACGGCGTCACCCTGGGCGCCTCGGGCCTGGTCCGGAACAACTGGTCGGTGTTCGCCAACTACACCTACCTGGACTCCAAGATCATCCAGAACGTCCCCAACGGCGTCGTCGACCCGGTGGCGGGCGATCCCATCCCGCTGACGCCGAAGCACGCCTTCAGCGCCTGGACGACCTACGACCTGCCGGTCGGCGTGCAGCTGGGCTATGGCGTCACCTACCAGGGCGAGGTGCCGTTCTCGCGCCTGACCACTGCGCCAGGCGCGCCGGGCCGCTTCGTCTCCGACAGCTACTGGGTGCACAGCCTGGCCGCGACCTGGCGCGCCACCCGCGCCGTCGAGGTGCAGCTCAACGTCAAGAACGTCTTCGACAAGGAATATTACACCCGCATCCGCGCCAACAACGGCTTCGGCTGGGCCACCCCGGGCGAGGCGCGTTCGGCGACGCTGACGGTCAACTACCGGTTCTGATCCCCTCCCCCTTGAAGAACCGGCCCCCCCGGCCCCGCCCGCCGCGTGCGTGCGGGGCCGCTTTCGTCTAGCAAGGTCGGCATGGAGCCCGCGCCATGATGCTGCAGATTCCGAGCGTCCTCTCCAAGGACGAGGTCGCGCGCCTGCGCGCCCTGATCGACGCGGCCGAGTGGGTGGACGGCAACGTCACCTCCGGCCACCAGGCCGCGCTGGCCAAGGCCAACCGCCAGCTGCCGCAGACCGCCCCGGCCGCTGTCGAGGCCGGCCAGGCGATCCTGCGGGCGCTGAATTCAAGCCCCCTCTTCATGGCCGCCGCCCTGCCGCGCACCATCCTGCCGCCGCTGTTCAACAGCTACGGCGTGAACGACGGCTTTGCGGACCACATCGACAACGCCGTGCGCCTGAACCCCGCCACCGGCCAGCCGATCCGCACCGACCTTTCCATCACCGTCTTCCTCACCGAGCCGGACGCCTACGACGGCGGCGAACTCCTGGTCGAGGACACCTACGGCCTGCACGAGGTGAAGCTTTCGGCCGGCGACGCCATCCTCTACCCCGCCTCCAGCCTGCACCGGGTGACGCCGATCACCCGCGGGATGCGGGTCTCGTCCTTCTTCTGGATCCAGAGCCTGATCCGCGACGACGGCCAGCGAGCGCTGCTCTTCGACATGGACCTGGCCATCCAGCGCCTTTCCGGCCAGCTGGGCGGCGGCGACCCCTCGGTGGTCGGCCTGACCGGCGCCTATCACAACCTCCTGCGAATGTGGGCCGAGGTCTGAGGCCTTCCCCTGCCGTCCCGCCGGGCCCACAGTGGCGGCAAAACGGGAGGACGGGATGAGCTACCAGGCGGTCCACTACGAAACCCGCGGCGATGTCGCGATCCTGACGCTGAACGTCCCCGAACGGCTGAACGCCATCG
>DASPLZ010000042.1:0-8858 GCA_035627295.1 Phenylobacterium sp.
ACGCGGTCGATGTTGCTCTGCTCGAAGCACATCCACTGGACGACGCGCGTGCGCCCGAGCCTGTCCGAGGGCATCAGCGGCGTGCCCTCGGTGAGCCAGTAGAGGATGGCGTTGCTCTCCCGCAGCACGGTCCCGTCCGACAGCTCCAACGCCGGGATCTCGCCCACCGGGTTCTTGGCGAGGAAGTCCCCGGATCGGGCTTCGCCCTTCAGGATGTCGATGATCTGGCGCTCGACGCCGAGGCCAAGCTGGTGCAACGCCAGCCTGACCTTGTAGCCGTTGCCCGAGAACGGGAAGTCGTAGAGTCGGACAGGCTGAACAGCCATGGCGGTCCCGGATGATGTTCCGGGGCTCCAGCCTAGCAGATCACTCCCGCCCTGACATCCCGAAGGTCCGCAACGGGTCGGAAGCGGTCATTAATCCCTTGAGCCCGCGAACCGACTCGCCCCGCACCAACCGCGTGGCTGCCGCCCGCATCCTCGACCCCTCATCCGGCGCTTCGCGCCACCTTCTCCCGCAAGGGGAGAAGGAACGCCCTTCAAACGCCCGTTCGAACCGGCTAGCGTCCGCGCCAGCAAAGAGAACGGGAGAGACCTCGATGAAGGCGCTGCTGAGCAAGGCCGTGGGCGGGCCGGAGACCCTGGTGCTGGAGGAGATGCCGGCGCCTGAGGCCAAGCCCGGGTTCGCGGTGATCGAGGTCAAGGCCGTGGGGGTGAACTATCCCGACGTGCTGATCATCGAGGACAAGTACCAGTTCAAGCCCGCCCGCCCCTTCGCCCCCGGCGGCGAGGTGTCCGGCGTCGTCAAGGCGGTCGGCGAGGGCGTCACCAACGTCAAGGTCGGCGACCGGGTGCTGGGCAACACCGGCTGGGGCGGCATGGCGCAGGAGATGGCGCTGGAGGCCGGCCGGCTGATCGCCATGCCGGACGCCATGCCCTTCGACGAGGCCGCGGCCTTCATCATGACCTACGGCACCTCCTACTACGCCCTGAAGAACCGCGGGCATGCCAAGCCCGGCGAGAGCCTGCTGGTGCTGGGCGCGGCCGGCGGGGTGGGCCTGGCGGCGGTCGAGCTGGGCAAGGCCATGGGGCTGAAGGTGATCGCCGCCTGCTCCAGCCAGGAGAAGGTGGACCTGGCGATCAAGCACGGCGCGGAGTCCGGCGTCGTCTACCCGCGCGGCCCCTTCGACCGCGACGGCCAGAAGGCGCTGGCCGACCAGTTCAAGCAGGCCTGCGGGCCGAAGGGCGTGGACCTCATCTACGACGGCGTCGGCGGCGACTACGCGGAAGCCGCGCTGCGCTCGATGGCCTGGGAAGGGCGCTTCCTGGTGATCGGCTTTCCGGCCGGCATCCCGCGCATCCCGCTGAACCTCGCCCTGCTCAAGGGCTGCGACATCGTCGGAGTCTTCTGGGGCACGGCGGTGAGCCGCGACCCGGCCGGGCACCGCGAGAACGTGCGCGAGCTGATGGACATGTACGCGGCCGGCAAGATCAGGCCCTACGTCTCGGAGCGCTTCCCGCTGGATCGGGCCGCTGACGCCATCACTCACCTGGCCAGCCGCAAGGCGATGGGCAAGGTCGTGGTGACGGTGGACTGACGAAACCTTCCCCCGGTACGGGGGAAGTGGCCCGAAGGCGAAGCCGAGGGTCGATGGGGGAAGTCTGTGGGCTGCAAACCACCTCCCCCATCGACCTTCGCCGCCTTGCGGCGCCTCAGGCCACTTCCCCCATCCTGGGGGAAGGCTTAAGCGCAATTCCCTGAACGGAGGAACCACATGGCGGGACGTCTGGACGGCAAGGTGGCGCTCATCACCGGCGGGGCTTCTGGCATCGGCCTGGGCACGACGGAACTCTTCGTCGCCGAGGGGGCCAGGGTGGTGGTCGCCGACCTGCAGGACGAAAAGGGCGCCATGCTGGAGCAGCGCTTTCCCGGCGCCGTCCGCTACGCCCACTGCGACGTGACCAGCGAGGCGGACATCGTGGCCGCCACGGCGCTTGCGGACAGCGAGTTCGGCGGCCTCGACGTGCTCTTCAACAACGCCGGGATCGCCGGCCTCCCGGGCGGCGTCGCCGAGGTGGAAGTCGAGGGCTGGGACCGCATCTTCGCCATCCTGGTGCGCGGGCCGGCGGTCGGCATGAAGCACGCCCTGCCGCTGATGCAGGCCAGGGGCGGCGGCTCGATCATCAACACCGCCTCGATCGCGGGCCTGCAGGCCGGCTGGGGGCCGCTCGCCTATTCCTCGGCCAAGGCGGCCGTGGTCCACATGAGCAAGGTCGCCGCCGCCCAGCTGGCCAAGGACAGGGTGCGGGTGAACGCCATCTGCCCGGGCCTGATCGCCACCTCGATCTTCGGCAGCGCCGTCGGCCTGCCCCGCGCCCAGGCCGATCAGATGGCCGCGATGGTGGCCCAGAACGCGGCCAACGTGCAGCCGATCGCCAAGGCGGGGATGCCGGAGGACATCGCCGAGGCGGCGCTCTACCTCGCCTCCGACGCCTCGCGGTTCGTGACCGGCACGCACATTGTCGTGGACGGCGGCATCACCGTCGGCAGCCGGCACGCGTGGGACACCGAGGCGCTCTCGCCCTTTGCGGCGCTCTTTGGCGGCGTCGTGCCCGGCGCGCCGGCCTCGCAGGGCTGACCGCATGGCGGCCGGGCCGCGCTTCGATCCCGCCATCGACCCGGCGAAGCTGCGGCCGCTGTTCGGGCGCCACGGGCGGCTGCACATCCCCGGCGTCTTCCGCCCGGCGGACGCGAAGGCGATCGGCGAGGCCCTCGCCGGCGACATGCCCTGGACCCGCTCGGTCAACGTCCGCGGCAAGCCATACGATCTCGGCCTCGACCAGATCGCGGCGATGCCCGAAGGACCCCGCGCCGAACTGGAGGCGGCGGTGATCGAGGGCGGGCGCACAGGGTTCCAGTACCAGTTCGACGCCTGGCGGCTCTCCGATCTCGTCGAGCTCGGCCAGCGCGGGGCGGTCCCCGTGCTGGAGGTGCTCTACGACTTCCTGAACGGCGAGGCGTTCCTGGGCTTCGTCCGCACGCTGACCGGCGAGCCGGCCTGCGCCTATGTCGACGCCCAGGCGACCCGCTACACGCCGGGCCACTTCCTCACCGCCCATGACGACGACGTGGCCGGGAAGAACCGCCTCTTCGCCTATGTGCTGAACTTCACGCCGGCCTGGCGCACCGACTGGGGCGGCCTGCTGCTCTTCCACGACGCGGACGGCCATGTCGCCGAGGGCTACGCCCCGACATTCAACGCCCTGAACATCTTCCGCGTGCCGCAGCTGCATTCGGTTTCGCCGGTGGCCGCCTACGCCGGCGCGCCGCGCCTGTCGGTGACCGGCTGGATCCGTTCGCAGCGCCCCTCGACCTAGAGGTGAACGGCGTTTAGGAACGCCCCATGCCGCAGCCCGTGATCACCGAAGGCCCCGCGCCGCAGGGCCTGGCCCCCAACGTGCGCGGCGCGCTCTGGATGGTGGCCTCGGCGCTCGGATTCACGGCGATGACGACGCTGATCAAATATCTCGGCGACGACTATCCGGCGGCCCTGCAGACCTTCTACCGCCAGGCGGCGGGCCTGATCATCCTCTTGCCGGTGATCCTCAGGAACCCGCGCGGCGTCTATCGCACCACGCGGCCAGGCATCCTGCTCTTCCGCTCGGCGGCGGGGACGCTGGGGATGATCCTCTCCTTCTACGGCTTCCAGGAGATGCCGCTGGCCGACGCCAATGCGCTCTCCTTCACCCGCACCCTGTGGCTGGTGCCGCTGGCCGCCTTCGTGGTCGGCGAGCGCCTCGGCGTGAACCGCATCGTCGCGGCCCTGGTGGGCTTCGGCGGGGTGCTGATCATGGTGCGGCCGGGCGCGGAGGGCTTCGCCCTCGGCTGGCCGGCCCTGGCCATGCTGGCCTCCTCCTTCCTCTTCGCCCTCACCATCACCGGCATGAAGGTGATGACGCGGGACCACTCGCCGACCACCCTGCTGGTCTGGGCCGCGACCCTGGGCTTCCTCTTCGGCATCCCCGGGGCCTTCTTCACCTGGCGCTGGCCGGAGCCGGCGGACCTAGGGCTGCTGGCGATGATGGGCGTGCTCGGGACCATCACCCAGGGCTGCTACATCAAGGGCATGCAGATCGGCGATGCGGGGGCCATGGCGCCGATCGACTACATCCGCCTGGTGTTCGGCGCCGCGGTGGGCTTCCTGCTCTTCCACGATGTCCCGACGGTGTGGACACTCGCCGGCGCGGGGGTGGTGGTGGCCTCGACCCTCTACATCACCTGGCGCGAGCAGCAGCTGGCCAGGCGGCGCGTGCTGGACCCGTCTCCGCCTCAGCCGCCCGGTCCGGCGGCCTGAAGCTGTGCGGCCTTGCGTCCTTCGAGACGCCCGCTGCGCGGGCTCCTCAGGATGACTAGACCAGCACAAACCTCGTCATGGTGAGGAGCGGCGAAGCCGCGTCTCGAACCACGCACGACCGCTCCGCCCCCAAAAGAAAACGCCCGCCGGCGAACCAGCGGGCGCTTCCGTACAGCCCCCTAGGAGCAGGGGTGCGCCTACTCCGCGGCGATCAGCACCGGCTTGGCGGCGCGGTCCTTGAAGTTGATCTCCTGCAGGTAGCGGATGCCGTCCTCGGCGATCGCGTCGCCGACCATGCCGTCGCCCTCGCCCTTCAGCTCGTCCATGTCGACGTACATGGCGTAGAAGGCGCGCGTGCGGTCGGTGATGATGCCGGCGTTGAGCAGGGTCTTGATCAGCACGCGGAAGATGTTGGTCTGCTCCTTCATCCCCTCGCGGCGCTTCTCGTCGGTCATGATCTTCCCGTACTCCTCGACCACCTTGGCCGGGTCGAGGCCGAACTCCTCGTAGAGGTCCTTCTGCTGCATCGGCCCGACGAGGTTGAAGAGCAGGTTCTGGAAGCAGCTGGCCGCCCAGTCCTCGATGATGACGTGCTCTTCCGGCGACAGGTGCGGGATGGTGCGGTCGGCCCAGATCTTCCCGAACTTGTGGTGGAAGGCCTCGTCGGTCATCACCAGCTGGAGCAGCTTCTTGCCGAGCGGGTCGTTGATATTGTTGAAGAAGGTGGCGAAGGCGCCCATCGCCAGGCCCTCGACCAGCATCTGCATGCCGACGATCTTCTTGTAGACCTCCGGCGAGCCGATGATGTCGATCAGGAGCGCCTTCAGCGTCGGGCCGCATTCCACCGGCCGGCCCCAGCGGACCTTGATGTACTTGGCGAAGGCGGTGACGTGGCGGGCTTCCTCGCGCGTCTGGTTGGCGGCGTATTCCTGCGCGCCCTGGTCCTTCAGCACGTGGCAGAGGCTGGCCGAGAGGTTCAGCGCGCCCTGTTCGCCGTGCAGGATCGAGGAGAAGGTCCGCAGCGTCGACTGGTTGACGAACCGCACGCGGGTCTTGTGGTCGGTCAGGGCGTTGGAGACGTAGTCGGTGGAGAGCGCGGGGACGAAGTCCTCCGGCACCAGGAACTCGTTCTCCATGTCGAACGGCTCGTCGAAGTCGATGTACTTCTTATCGAGCGGATCCCAGAAGTGGTCGTGGGTGGCCGAGATGATCTTGTCGAAGGCCGTCGAGCGGTTGCCGTAGCGGTCCAGCTCCAGCATCGCCTCGAAGTCGTCGGGGGCGACGGCTTCGTACATGACGTCCTTAGTGATGTTGCCGTCGGCCATCGGCTTCCTCCCGCTAGGCGCAATCTGAGCAGTGGATAGTTTCAGAGACGGCGAGCGAAGTCAAGGAAAGTGACGGGGGCGTCACGTTTCGTGACGGGGCGTCAGGTTTGCGATGGCGTCGAGTTGGCGGGGCGAGGTCGCGCGAAGGATCTTCGCCGGGCCGACGCCTCGCAGCGCCGCCTCGATCGCCGGCCGTTCAGCCCGGCGCAGGACGACCAGGAGAAAGGCAAGGCTGAGACGTTCGAAGGCCGCCCGCGGCAACTCCGGCCGGCTGGTCCGGCGGTGCGCGATCCAGCGCCGCAGCACCCGCCAGGCGCAGAGCGGTCCAGAATAGTCGAGGTAGATCACCTGATCGGCGAGGCGCAGGCGGGACGCCATCGCCGCGTCGACATAGCCTTCGATGACCCAGGCGGCCCCCGCGGTCAGGCGTTCGTGGGCCGCCAGGTACTCGGCCTCCGGAACGGGTTCCCAGGCGCCGCGCCAGAAGAGGCTGTCCATGTGGTGCAGCGGCAGGCCCGCGCTCGCCGCCAGCCGGCGCGCGAGATGCGACTTGCCCGAGCCGCTGATGCCGACGATCGCGATACGGCGCGGGGTCAGGATTCCAGCGCGTCCAGCACCGCGGGATCGGCCTTGGCGAGGGCGATCAACCGGGCGGCCAAGGCTTCGGCGCCCTCCATCTCCAATGCCTGCTCCAGCCGCGCCAGGCGCCCGCGAGCGGCGTCCGCCGCCTCGGCGTCGAGCGCATTGGCGGCGAGCGCGAGGGCGGCCATGTGCTTGCACAGGCCCCAGTCGTCGAAGGCCGGGCAGGAGCAGGCGGCGTCGGTGACGTCCGCCTCGTTGACCTCCACGGTGTAGCGCCCGCTCTCGCCGTCGATCTGAGCCACCACGCGGCCGCCGTGCTGGCCGATCACGCTCACCCGGCCGCCCTCGGCGTAGCCCTCGCCGCGCTGGTAGAGCTTCTCGGGCAGGTGGTCGCGCAGGGCGTCGAGGTCGAAGGAAAAGCGGGGCATCACGAGGGCTCCTGGTCGCGGTCCTCGATGGCGTGCATCGCCTCGTCCGACAAGCCGAAGTGATGGCCGATCTCGTGCACCAGCACGTGGGTGATCAGCTCGCCGAGGGTGACGTCGCCGTTCTCGGCCCACTCGTCGAGGATCGGGCGGCGGTAGAGGAACACCATCGAGGCGTGCGGCGCGGCGTCCAGCACCGAGCGCTGGGTGAGGTCGACGCCGTGGTAGAGCCCGGTGAGCTCGAAGGCGTCCTCAATGCCCATCGAATCCAGGGTCTCCTGGTCGGCGAAGTCGAGCACGCGGAACTGGATCTCGCCCGCCAGCCGGCGGAACGCCTCCGGCAGCTCGGCGTAGGCGGCCTCGGCGATCTGCGCGAAATCATCGAGGTTGGGGGCGGCGAAGGCGGCGAGGCTCACTCGTCGGCCACCACGATGTGCGGCGCCTCGGGCAGGCGGGTCTCGAAAAGGCCGATGTCCAGCGGCTGCTGCGGCCGGGTGGGTCGCAGCGGCTGCTGGCGCAGGGCGCGCAGGCGCTCGGCGTTCAGCTCGGCGGCGGTCGCCCGGCGGCGCAGGGCGCGGGCCTGTTCGGCGGGCGGATCGGCTTCGTCGCCCAACTTCCAGTAGGAGAGCTCCAGCCGCCAGACCGTCGCCGGCGCCTCGGTGGGCGGAGCCGGCCAGCGGCGGCCGTCGCGGTAGACGGGCCTGGCGGGCTTGGGCGGCGTCTTGCCGGCGAGCCGCTCGGTCAGCCGCGCGCCCTCGACCAGACGGCCGGCGTAGGCCGCCTCGGCCGCCTCGCGGGTGGCGAAGGCCGGGCCGACCAGCTCGGTCACGAAGCGCACCGGCCCGCCGGCCAGGTCCCCCGCCTCCCGCTCGCGCGCGGCGCGGCCGAGAGGCGCGGCGAGGGCCGCGTCGGCGTTGGCGGCCACCGGGTAGGCGGTAAGGGTCATCGCCCGATCATCGCGCAAATCCGCGCAGGAGGAAAACGGAGCGTCGCGCGCGGGACTCGCTCGCCCTATGGTGAGCCATGATTCGCCGGGCCGGGGCGGCATGAGCCAGATCCAGCTGATACTCGCGGCGGCGGCCGGAGCCGTCTCGCTGGCGATCTGCGCCATGCTGTGGGCGCTGGCCCAGTGGCGGCAGGCGGGCGCGCGCGTGCGCCGCTACCAGGCCCGGATCGCCGAGCTGGAAGGCTACGCCGAAGCCGCCCAGGCCTCGGCCGAGGCCTTCGATTCCGCCCTCCTGGCCGTCGAGGACGGCAAGGCCAGCCTCGCCTCCGGCCACGAGAGCCTGATCGCCTGCGCCGCCGCCCTGGGAGCCGAGGCCGACGCGCAGGGCCTGGTCGCCGCCCTGATGCGCGCCGACCCGGACCACGCCCGTCGCCTGCGCGGCCTCTTCGAGCGCGGCGAGGCCTGCGCCTTCGAGGTGGCGGGCCCGCATGGCGGCGTGGCGGTGGAGGGCCGGGCGGCCGGGGCGCTCGCCTGGCTGCGGCTCTCGGCGGCGCCGACGGGGGACGCGGGCCTGCCGACCGCGCCGCGCTTCGCCGCCCTGCTCGACGCCCGCAGCCAGCCGGCCTGGATCGCCGCCGCCGACGGTAAGCCCTTGTGGGGCAACCGCGCCTGGCTGGCCGCCGCCGGCGCCGCCAGCCAGGCCGAGGCCATCGCCAAGGGCCTGAGCTTCGACCAGGCCGCCGACCGGCTGGCCAGCGAGGCCGCCAACCTCGGTGCCCGGCGCGAGAGCGTGCGATGGTCGGCGCTGGACGGCCGCCGGCGGGCGCTGCGCCTGACCGCCCAGCCGCTGGAAGGCGGCGGAGTCGGCGTCTGGGCCGAGGACGTGACCGAGGCCGAGGAGGCGCGCGAGGCCCTGCGCCTGCAGGCCGAGGCCCGCGACGAGACCCTCAACCACCTCAACGAGGCGGTGGCGGTGTTCGGCCCCGACAAGCGGCTGGCCTACAACAACACCCCCTTCGCCGACCTCTGGGGGCTGGAGCCGGCCTGGCTGGTGGACCGGCCGACGCACGGGGAGATCCTCGACCGCCTGCGCCAGCGGCGGCGGCTGCCGGAGACCCCCGACTACGCCAAATGGAAGGCCGCCGAACTCGCCCGCTACGAGGCCGCCGGCCCGGCGTCGGACGACGTCTGGCACCTGCCGGACGACCGCATCGTGCGGGTCGTGC
>DASPLZ010000043.1:0-4683 GCA_035627295.1 Phenylobacterium sp.
CGCCGAGGACGTGGTGCAGGACGCCTTCCTGCGCTGGAACGCGGCCGACCGCACTGCGATCCTGCAGCCGGAGGCGTACCTGCGCCGCGTCGTCACCCGCCTGGCCCTCGACCAGCTGAAGTCGGCGCGGCGCAAGCGCGAGGTCTACGTCGGCCCCTGGCTGCCCGAACCGGTGGTCGAGCCGGAGGAGACCCCGCCGCTCGACGACATCACCCTGCCGCTGATGCTGGCGCTGGAGCGGCTCTCGCCGCTGGAGCGGGCGGCCTTCCTGCTGCACGACGTCTTCGGCGCGCCCTTCGAGGAGGTGGCCGACACCATCGGCCGCACCCCCGCCGCCGCCCGCCAGCTGGCCAGCCGCGCTCGCACTCACGTGCGCGCCGCCAGGCCGCGCTTCGAGCCCACCAAGGAGCGCGGCCAGGAGATCGTCGAGGCCTTCTACGCCGCCTCGCGCACCGGCGACCTCGGCGTGCTGCAGGGCCTGCTCGCCGAGGACGTCGCCCTCTACGCCGACGGCGGCGGCGTGCGCCCGGCGGCGCTGCGCACCATCGTCGGGCTGGAGGAGGTGATGAAGGTGCATGTCTCCCTGGCCCGGCGCCTCGCCGCCGCGCCTTCGGAGCTGGTGCAGTTCGGCCAGATCAACGGCCTGCCGGGCTTCGTGACCCGCGAGGCCGACGGGATGCTGCAGACCACGGCCTTCCAGATCGACGACGGGCGGATCGCGGCGATCTACATCGTGCGTAACCCGGAGAAGCTCGGGCACCTGGAGCGCTGATCCCTCTCCCGGTCGGGAGAGGGAAACCCCGCCGGCGAAGCCGGTGGGGAGGGTGAGGGCTTCGGGCCCTTCCGGAGAGGGCGCAAGCCCTCATCCTCGCCGCGCCTTCGGCGCGTCTTTCCTTCTCCCGACCGGGAGAAGGATTTTAGGCGCGCTTGTCCAGCCGAAGGTCCACGCTCTTGGCCCCCGTCGCCAGGGCGTCGAGCGTCGGCGACTCCTGGCCGAAGAGCTTGCGGTAGGTCCAGTAGCCGGCGACCACCTTCTCCACGTAGTTGCGGGTCTCGCGGGCGGGCAGGCTCTCGATGACGAGCAGGCTGTCGGCGTCCTCGCCCACGCGCTCGACGGTCTTCAGCAGGGTGCCCGGACCGCCGTTGTAGGCCGCCACGGCGTGGAGGAGGTCGTAGCCGACGCCCCGTTCCAGCAGCCAGGTGAAGTAGTCCTGGCCGACCCGCAGGTTGAAGGCCGGGTCGAACAGCGGGCTGTTGTCCTTCAGGAGCTTGTCGTCACCCGCCGCGCGCGCGGCCGCGGCCGGCATCAGCTGCATCAGGCCCACCGCGCCGACCGGCGAGACGGCGGCCGGGTTGAAGCGGCTCTCCTGGCGCACGATGGCGTAGACCAGGGCCTTGTCGATGGTGAAGCCCCACTTCGGCTCCAGGGCCGGCAGCGGATAGTCCATGCCGCTGGAGGAGGGGACGTAGCCAAGCGGCTTGGGCGGCGTCAGGCTGGCCAGCAGGTCGCCGACGGCGTCCGCCGCCGCCTTGGCCGGCGCGGACGGCACGTAGGAGGCCTTGATCACCATGCCCTGCGGCCGGGCGGCGGCGTGGGTCTTCACCGCGCCGCGGGCCAGCTCCAGCTGGCGGCTGGCGATCATGCCGTAGAAGGTGCGCGGCTGCATGGCCGCCAGGCGCGTCAGTTCCAGGGCCTTGTCCGACTGGTCGAGCTCGCCGGCCGTGCGCGCGCCCCAATAGCCGGCGGCCGAGCGCAGCCAGGCGTCTTCCCTGCCGTCCCTGGCCACGCGCTCGAAGTGGACCAGCGCCTGGTTCTTCTGGCCGGTGCGGTAGAGGGCCAGGCCCGCGATCCAGTTCTCGCCGGCGGCGGGCGCCAGTTCGGCGGCCTTCGAGAGCTCGCCGGAATAGTAGGCGTCGCGCGCCGCGCGCGCTTTCGCAGGGTTGGTGATGACGTTGACGACCGACTCGGCGGCTTGGGCGACGCTCTCCAGAGGGCCTTTGCTGGCGGCTTGAGCCTCAGATTGCGTGGCGGCGGCGCAGATCATGGCGAGAGCCGCGATCTGCATGCGCTGGGTCAGCGTCATGCAAATTATCCACGGACGCCCGCGTCTTCTGCGCGAACCGTTCCGTGCCCTTCTCCGATGATGCCCGGGACGCTAGCCGCCGCGCTCTGGCCGATCAAGCCTCTCGACGAGAGTCAAAAGGTCGCTCCAGGCCTTCTTCTTGGCTGCCGGCTGGCGCAGCAGGAAGGCGGGGTGGAGTGTCGGCAAAGCGGGCAGAACCGTCGCCCCGTCGCTAGACGTCCACTCAAGCCAGCGACCTCTTAACGAAAGGATACCTTCGTCCCGTTTCAGGACGGCCTTGGCCGCAGCCCCTCCGGCCAGGAGCAGCATGCGCGGCTTCACCAGCTGGATGGCCCGTTCAACAAAAGGTGAGCAGGCCAGCTGCTCGGCCGGGGTCGGATTCCGGTTGCCCGGCGGGCGCCAGAACACGGTGTTGGTGATGAAGGTGCGTGATTCGAGCCCGGCCGCCGCCAGCATCCGGTCGAGCAACCGCCCGGCCCGGCCGACGAAGGGCTCGCCGCGCTGGTCCTCCTCCCCGCCGGGGGCCTCGCCGATGATCATCAGCTCGGCGTCGGGAACGCCGCGGGCGAAGACGGCCTGGCGGGCGCCCTCGAACTTCAGCGGGCAGCCGTCGAAGGCGGCGATGGCGGCGGCGAGCTCGTCCAGCGTCGCGGCGGCCGCGGCGGCTTCGCGCGCGGCGATCAGGCCCTGGCCGGCAGGAGAGGCCGGCGCGGGCTCGGCCGCCTTGCCGGGCTGGCGGAAGGGCAGGGGGGCGGGCGCCGTCAGCCGGTCGACCGGCGCGTCCAGCAGCATGGCGTCCACCCCCGCCTCGGCCCAGAAGGCGAGCAGGCTCTCGGCGGTGCGGTCGGGCTGCGGGGTCATGCCGGCAGGATGTGGTCAGGCTCCGGATCGACCTCGAAGCGCACCGCGTCGATTTCTTCCAGGCCAAGCAGCAGGGCCTTGGCTAGCCGATGCCCGCCGTCCATCAGTCGACCGTCCGCAGCGAGGATCACTGGGTAGGCCAGATCGGTGTCGTGGATTTTGCGGGCGTGCTCAGCGACCTCGCGGATGGTTGGAGCGTGCCGGTCGCCGAACCAGCAATCCATGTCCAGTTCGGGGAAGGCGTTGATGCGCACACGCATCGTCGGCAGGCCGGCAGCGGCGCGCCACAGCTCCTCCGTCAACCAGACGGCCCGGCCTTGCGGCGTCAAGCGGCTATGAGTCTGGGGTCGGCTCACCTTGGCGGCTTAAACCTTCCCCCGGTACGGGGGAAGTGGCCCGAAGGCGAAGCCGAGGGTCGTTGGGGGAGGCTAGATGATTGCAAACCACCTCCCCCATCGACCTTCGCCCCTTCGGGTCTCAGGCCACTTCCCCCGTACCGGGGGAAGGTTTTGCCTTGACCGCCCTAGCGACGCATCCCGATAACCGCCGATATTTCAGCGACCATGTCCGTATTGAGGGACGCAAAAGTGAGCGAGGCCATGAGCGAAGACGTCGAACGCGAAGCGATGGAGTACGACGTCGTCATCGTCGGCGGCGGGCCGGCGGGCCTTTCGGCGGCCATCCGGCTGAAGCAGCTGGAGGCCCAGCATGGCCGCGAGATCAGCGTGGCGCTGCTGGAGAAGGGCTCGGAGATCGGCGCCCACATCCTCTCCGGCGCGGTCATCGATCCGATCGCGCTCAACGAGCTGATCCCCGACTGGAAGGAGAAGGGCGCGCCGCTGGAGACGCCGGTCACCGAGGACCGCTTCGTGGTGCTGGGTCCCGAGGGCGACATGGGCCTGCCGATGTTCGCCATGCCGCGCTTCATGCACAACCACGGCAACTACATCGCCTCCCTGGGCAACCTCTGCCGCTGGCTGGCGACCCAGGCCGAGGAGCTGGGCGTCGAGATCTACCCCGGCATGGCCGCCTCGGACCTGGTGTTCGCCGAGGACGGCTCGGTGAAGGGTGTGGTCGCCGGCGTCTTCGGCATCGGCAAGGACGGCGAGAAGAAGCCGGACTACCAGCCGGGCATCGAGCTGCACGGCAAATATGTGTTCATCGCCGAGGGCGTGCGCGGCTCGCTCGCCAAGCAGCTGCAGGCCCGCTTCAACCTCTGCGACAAGGCCGAGCCGCAGAAGCACGGCATCGGCATCAAGGAGCTGTGGCAGGTGCCGGACGACAACTTCCGGCCGGGGCTGGCGCAGCACACGGTCGGCTGGCCGCTGGACGACAACACCGGCGGCGGCACCTTCATGTACCACTTCGGCGACAACTACGTGGCCGTCGGGATGGTGATCCACCTGAACTACAAGAACCCCTGGATCTCGCCCTTCGACGAATTCCAGCGGGTCAAGCAGCACTACGCCATCCGCCGCTACCTCGAGGGCGGCAAGCGCATCGCCTATGGCGCGCGGGCGATCACCGAGGGCGGCCTGCAGTCGGTGCCGAAGCTGACCTTCCCCGGCGGGGCGCTGATCGGCTGCTCGGCCGGCTTCGTGAACGTGCCGCGCATCAAGGGCAGCCACAACGCCATCAAGAGCGGCATGCTCGCCGCCGAGGCCGCCTTCGAGGCCCTGCAGGGCGGCCGTTCCAGCGACGAGCTCGTCGCCTATGAGGCCGCCTACAAGAAGTCCTG
>DASPLZ010000044.1:0-2332 GCA_035627295.1 Phenylobacterium sp.
CCGCCTTCGATTCGGCCAGCATCCGCCGGGGGCGCGTGCGGGTGCGCACCCTGGTGCGGCTGCGCTGGGCGGTGATCGGCGGGCAGCTGATCGGGCTCGTCGTACTGGGCGGCCTGCTCGGCTACCCGGCGCCCTATGCGGTCTGCCTGACGCTGGTCGCCGCCGCCGCCTGGCTGAATCTGCTCACCGGCGTCGCCTCCGCCGGCCAGCGTCTCGCCGGCGACTGGGAGGCGGCCGGCCACCTGGCCTTCGACGTGGTGCAGATCGCCGCCCTGATGTTCCTTCTGGGCGGAGTGCTGAACCCCTTTTCGGTGATCGCCATCGCCCCGATCACCCTGGCCGCCGCCACCCTGCCGCGCCGGCCGCTGGCGGCCATCGCGGCGGTGGCGCTGGCGTCGCTCATCGCGCTCGCCCTGCTCGGCCGGCCGCTGCCCTGGGCGACCGGCGCCCATCCCGGCCCGATGCCGGTGATGCTGGCCACCGCCGCGCTGGCCGCCGGGGCCTTCGCCATCGCCGGCTACGCCCGCCAGGCGGCCACCGAGGCCACCCGCATGGAGCTGGCGCTCAACGTCACCCAGGCGGTGCTGGCCCGCGAGCAGCGGCTCTCGGCGCTGGGGGGGCTGGCCGCCGCCGCCGCCCACGAGCTGGGGACCCCGCTCGCCACCATCGCCATCGTCGCCAAGGAGCTGGCCCGCAGCGCCCCCAACGACGCCGTCAAGGAGGACGCCGAGCTCTTGATGGCGCAGACCGCCCGCTGCCGCGAGATCCTGCGGCGGCTCGCCGACACCCCCGCCGAGGCCACCGACGAGGTGCACGAGCGGATGAGCCTGCTGCAGTTCGTGCACGAGACCATCGAGCCCCTGGCCGAGACCCCCGGCGTGCGGGTCGAGGCCATCGTCACCGGCGCCGCCGGGGTGGAGCCCCCGGACATCTGGCGCATGCCCGAGGTGCTGCACGCCTTCACCTCCTTCATCGAGAACGCCGTCGACTTCGCCAAGTCGGAGATCCTGGTCTCCGCCCGCTTCGACGCCGGCCATGTGAGCGTCGAGGTGCGCGACGACGGGCCGGGCTTCGCGCCCGAGGTCCTGGCCAAGCTCGGCGAGCCCTATGTGACCAGCCGCGCCGGGGTGGAGGGCGGGCGCACCGGCCATGTCGGCATGGGCCTGGGCTTCTTCATCGCCAAGACGCTCCTGGAACGAACCGGCGCGACAGTCACTTTCCAGAACGGCCGCCCGAGCGGGGCGGTGGTGGCCGCCCGCTGGCCGCGAGGGAAGATCGAGGCGAAGGCCGCCTGATCGGCGCTTGCAAAACCTGGGCGCGCTGCGACAGGATGACGCAACCTCTCAAGGACAAAGCGAGCCCGGCATGACTGACCTCTCCGCCGCCGTCTCCGCCCTCCCGGACAAGAGCCTGCTCGTCATGGACGATGACGCCCCGCTGCGCACGCGGCTCGGCCGGGCGCTGGAGCAGCGCGGCTTCGAGCCCACCCTGGTCGGCAGCGTCAGCGAGGCGCTGGCGGCGGTGAAATCCAGCCCGCCCGCCTTCGCCGTGCTGGACATGCGGCTGGAGGACGGCACGGGGCTGAAGGTGGTGGAGGCGATGCGCGACGCGCGCCCCGACGCCAAGGTCATCATGCTCACCGGCTACGGCAACATCGCCACCGCCGTGGCCGCGGTGAAGGCCGGGGCGGTGGACTACCTCTCCAAGCCGGCCGACGCCGACGACGTGGCCCGCGCCCTGCTCGCCCGCAAGGACGAGGCCCCGCCGCCGCCGGAGAACCCGATGAGCGCCGACCGGGTCCGCTGGGAGCACATCCAGCGCGTCTATGAACTCTGCGGCCACAACGTCTCGGAGACCGCCCGGCGGCTCAACATGCACCGCCGCACCCTGCAGCGCATCCTGGCCAAGCGCGCGCCGCGTTAAGCGCCGGGCGAACGTCACGCGCGCCCGCGCCGCCCGCCGTGGATGCGGCGAGGTTGGGGAGGGGTGCGGAGCGCCGGGCCTCGCCCGGAGCATGGGACAGATAACCGTTTCGGCGAAGAACGAACGCTCCGCGCCGGTCGTTATGGCTTCAGCTTCCGCTCAGCGGCTCTGTTAGAGCCTAGCCGGAGCGCCGAAGGCGGGCGGGCCTCCTCGGCGGGAGGTCCCGGACCGCGCAGGTTTCCACCCTGCGCCTGCAGCTCGAGCGGCCAAGGTCGTGCGTCGCCCGCGGCCGCTCACGAAGTCGGTAGGGGCGGGTCTGCCTATGTGACCCCGACTGGCGCCGCCGAGCGTCCCGCTCGCACCGCACCCCAGAGCCGCGACGACGCCTGCGCTCGCGCCCTTCCCGTGC
>DASPLZ010000045.1:0-3430 GCA_035627295.1 Phenylobacterium sp.
TAGACCGCGTCGTCGCCGAACGCGGCCTTGGCCTCGGCGCGGGCGGTCTGCACGGCCTCGACCAGGTCGTCCTCGGTCTTGGCCACCTTCATGCCGCGCCCGCCGCCGCCGGCGGCGGCCTTGATCAGCACCGGAAAGCCGATCTCGTCGGCGGCCTTGAAGGCCTCTTCTTCCGTGGTCACCGCCCCGTCGGAGCCGGGCACCACCGGGATGCCGGCGTCCCTGGCCGCCTGCTTGGCGGTGATCTTGTCGCCCATCATGCGGATGTGTTCGGGCTTGGGCCCGATGAAGGTGATCCCGTGCACGCCGACGATCTCGGCGAAGCGGGCGTTCTCCGACAGGAAACCGTAGCCGGGATGCACGGCCTGGGCGCCGGTGATCTCGCAGGCGGCGATGATCGCCGGGATGTTGAGGTAGCTCTTGGCCGCCGGCGGCGGGCCGATGCAGACGCTCTCGTCGGCCAGCCGCACCCACATGGCCCCGGCGTCGCGGGTGGAGTGCACCGCGACGGTGGAGATGCCCATCTCCTTGCAGGCCCGGTGGACCCGAAGCGCGATCTCGCCGCGATTGGCGATGAGGATCTTGTCGAACATGCCGGGCTACGCGATCCGCACCAGCGGCTCGCCGAACTCCACCGGCTGGGCGTCGCCGACCAGGATCTCCGTCACCTTGCCGGCCTTGGGCGCGGTGATCGGGTTCATGGTCTTCATGGCCTCGACGATCAGCAGCGTCTGGCCGGCGGTGACGCTGTCGCCGACCTTGATGAAGGGCGCCGCGTCCGGCGAGGGCTGAAGATAGATGGTGCCGACCATCGGCGAGGTGACCAGCTCGCCATCCGCCGCCGCGGCGGCCGGCGCGCTCGTCACGGCAGGCGCCGCCGGGGCGGCCGGCGCGGGCGCAGCGGCGGGGGCCGCGGCCACCACCTGCGGCGCGGCGGCGACGGTGACGGACTTGGCCACGCGGATGCGCAGGCCGTCCTTCTCCACCTCGATCTCGGTCAGGCCGGTGTCGGTCAGGATGCCCGCCAGGCGGCGCACCAGGCGCGCATCGATCGCATCGTCAGGCTTGGTCGCCATCACTCGCTCTTTCTTCTCGTCGGGTCTCAACGCTTCGCCGCGCCGATCAGGCCCGCGGCGGCTTCCACCGCCAGTTCATAGCTCGCCGCGCCGAAGCCGGAGATCACCCCGGTGGCCGCCAGCGACACATAGGTTTGCCGGCGAAACTCCTCGCGGGCCGCCGGGTTCGACAGGTGGCACTCGATCACCGGGATCGAGAGCATCTTCAAGGCGTCGAGCAGCGCCACCGAGGTGTGGCCGTAGGCCGCCGGGTTGAGCACCAGGGCCGAGGCGCTTTCGCGCGCCTCCTGGATCCAGTCCACCAGCTCGCCTTCGTGGTTGGACTGCCGGAACACCACCTCGCAGCCGAACGCCGCCGCCCGCGCCTCGCAGAGGCTCCGCACGTCGTCCAGGGTCTGGTGGCCGTAAATCTCCGGCTCTCTGGTCCCCAGGAGGTTGAGGTTGGGGCCCGAGAGCACATAGATCGGTTTCGGCATTCGGCTCCGCCGTCGATTCCGGGCGTCTTGTATCGTCCGGGGGCGGGGGTCACAAGCGTGGGGAACCTTCAGCGTGCGCCTGACGATCAACGGCGAGGACCGCGACGTGGACGGCGTGCGCGACGTGGCGGGGCTGGTGGCGGCGCTGGGGCTCGACGCACGCAAGGTCGCCGTGGAGGTGAACCTGGAGATCGTGCCGAGGTCGCTCTACGGCGCGACGGCGCTGGCGGAGGGCGACCGGGTGGAGATCGTGCACTTCATCGGCGGGGGGTGAGGGCCGAAACCTTCCCCCGGTACGGGGGAAGTGGCCTGAGACCCGAAGGGGCGAAGGTCGATGGGGGAAGTTGGCAGGCTGATCGCAAACCTCCCCCATCGACCCTCGGCTGCGCCTTCGGGCCACTTCCCCCGTTCCGGGGGAAGGCTCAATGCCGTAAACCGCTCCCCATGAACGCCCCCGCCAAGATCGAAACCGACACCTGGACCGTCGCCGGCCGCACCTTCACCTCGCGGCTGATCGTCGGCACCGGCAAGTACGCCGACTACGTCCAGAACGCCGCCGCGGCCGAGGCCGCCGGCGCCGAGATCGTCACCGTGGCCCTGCGCCGGGTGAACCTCTCCGATCCCTCCCAGCCGATGCTGGTCGACCACGTGAAGCCCGATCGCTTCACCTTCCTGCCCAACACCGCCGGCTGCTTCACCGGCGAGGAGGCCGTCCGCACCCTGCGCCTGGCCCGCGAGGCCGGCGGCTGGGACCTCGTGAAGCTCGAGGTGCTCTCCAACACCCCGCACCTCTACCCGGACATGGTCGAGACCCTGCGCGCCCTCGACATGCTGGTGAAGGACGGCTTTTCGGTGATGGTCTACTGCACCGACGACGTGGTGATGGCGAAGCGGCTGGAGGAGGCGGGCGCCTCGGCCATCATGCCGGCGGCCTCTCCGATCGGCTCTGGGCTCGGCATCCAGAACCGCGTCAACATCCGGCTGATCGTCGAGCAGGCGAACGTGCCCGTGCTGGTCGACGCCGGCGTCGGCACCGCCTCCGACGCCGCCATCGCCATGGAGCTGGGCTGCGACGCGGTGATGGCCAATACCGCCCTCGCCGAAGCCAAGGACCCGATCCGCATGGCCCGCGCCATGAAGCACGCGGTGATCGCCGGCCGCGAGGCCTACCTCGCCGGGCGCATGGCCAAGCGCATGTACGCCAGCCCGTCCTCGCCCCTGGCCGGATTGATCTGAACAGCGATCACTTTTGCTTCCCATCCCCGGTCGGCTGGGCGATGCTAGTCTCCAACGCTGATCCAACGGGCGCGGAACAGCCCTGCGTGGTTCGAGACGCGCTTCGCGCTCCTCACCATGACTAAGGTGTTGCTGCCTCAGTCATCCTGAGGGCCCGCGAAGCGGGTGTCTCGAAGGACGCAATGTCTGTCCGCCGCCTGTTACGGATCAGCTCCGAGAGCGTCGCCAGAGCGCCAGGAGGAAGTGAAGATGACCAACAAGCTCGTCTACGACCGCGCCGAACTGATGGCCGACCACCCCTATGCGAAGCCGCACGAGGAGGTGGGCTACCGCCTGCACGGCGGCTTCCTGGAGAGCGGCGAATACGTCTCGCCACGGACCCTGGTCCGCTGGCCGGCGGCGCGCGCCTGGAGCGCCGCGCTGGAGGCGCGAGGCTGGCCGCTGATCGACGCCGACACCGACCTTCTGGAACTGCCCAACTACCCGACCATCGCGCAGGAAAAGGTGCTGCTCGCCGCCGGGCTGGGCCAGGGGTTCTGGAACTCGCTCACCGTCACCGGGATCATCGAGGCGCGCGGCGGCATGCTCTGCCAGTTCCCCGAGTTCGACATCCAGCGCGCCATTGTCGACGACATCACCGAG
>DASPLZ010000046.1:0-5229 GCA_035627295.1 Phenylobacterium sp.
GCGGACGGGCGCTCAGGCCGGCTCGTAACGCGGGGCCGTGGCCCCGGCTTCCGCCTCCACCGACTGCAGCCGCTCCAGCAGAGCCTCGTACTGGCTCCACAGCCGCCGCGGCAGGCGCTCGCCGAAACGCTCGTAGAAGGCCGGGATGAGCGCCGCCTCCTCGCGCCACACCGCCGGATCGACGCCGAGCAGCAGGTCGATGTGAGCCTGGCCGAGATCGAGGCCGGACAGGTCGAGCGACGCCGCGGTCGGCACCCGGCCGACCGGCGTCTCGCGCGCCTCCGCCTCGCCTTCGAGGCGCTCGACGACCCACTTCAGCACGCGAATGTTCTCGCCGTAGCCCGGCCAGGCGAAGCGGCCGTCCTGGTCCTTGCGGAACCAGTTGACGAAGAAGATGCGCGGCAGCTTGGCGGGGTCGGCCGCGGCGCCGACCTTCAGCCAGTGGGCGAAGTAGTCGCCCATGTTGTAGCCGCAGAAGGGCAGCATGGCGAAGGGGTCGCGGCGCAGCTCGCCCACCTTGTTCTCCGCCGCGGCGGTGCCCTCGGAGGCGACGTTGGAGGCCAGGAACACCCCGTGCGCCCAGTCGAAGGCCTCGGTCACCAGCGGCACGGCGCTGGCCCGGCGGCCGCCGAAGAGGATGGCGTCGATCGGCACGCCCGCGGGATCCTCCCACTCGGCGGCCACGGCCGGGCACTGGCCGGCGGGCACGGCGAAGCGGGCGTTCGGGTGCGCGGCGGGCTCGCCGGAGGCGGGATCGTAAGCGCGGCCCTTCCAGTCGGTGAGGCCGGCCGGCGGATCCTTGGTCAGGCCCTCCCACCAGACATCGCCGTCGGCGGTCAGGGCGACGTTGGTGAAGATGACGTTGCGGTCGAGGGTCTTCAGCGCATTGACGTTGGTGGCCGCGCTGGTGCCCGGCGCGACGCCGAAGAAGCCGGCCTCCGGGTTGATGGCGCGCAGGCGCCCGTCTTCGCCGAAGCGCATCCAGCAGATGTCGTCGCCCACCGTCTCAGCCTTCCAGCCCGGCAGGGTGGGCTGCAGCATGGCGAGGTTGGTCTTGCCGCAGGCGCTGGGGAAGGCGGCGGCGATGTAACGGGCTCTGCCTTCCGGGCTGGTCAGCTTGAGGATCAGCATGTGCTCGGCCAGCCAGCCCTCGTCGCGGGCCATCACCGAAGCGATGCGGAGGGCGTAGCACTTCTTGCCGAGCAGGGCGTTGCCGCCGTAGCCGGAGCCGTAGGACCAGATCTCGCGGCTCTCGGGGAAATGGACGATGTACTTGATGTCGTTGCAGGGCCACGGGACGTCCGTCTCACCCTCGGCCAGCGGCATGCCGACCGAGTGCAGGGCCGGCACGAAGAAGCCGTCCTCGCCGAGCTCCTCCAGGGCGCCGGCGCCCATGCGGGTCATCACGCGCATCGAGAGGGCGACATAGGCGCTGTCGGTGATCTCGACGCCGAGGGCGGAGATCGGCGAGCCCAGCGGACCCATGCAGAAGGGCACGACGTACATCGTGCGGCCCTTCATGCAGCCCTTGAAGAGCTCGAGAAGGTCGGCCCGCATCTCGGTCGGGTCGAGCCAGTTGTTGGTGGGGCCGGCGTCCTCCGGCTTTTCGGAGCAGATGAAGGTGCGGCTCTCGACGCGGGCGACGTCGCGCGGGTCCGAGAAGGCGGCGTAGGAATTGGGGCGCTTGGCGGGGTTGAGCGGGATCAGCGTCCCTTTCTCGACCAGTTCGGCGGCCAGCGCATCGGCCTCCGCTTCGGAGCCGTCGCACCAGTGCACGCGGTCCGGCTGGGTGAGGGCGGCCACTTCGGCCACCCAGGATACGAGTTTGGTGTGTTTCGTCGGAGCTCGATCGAGCCCCGGAATAGCGGAAGCGGTCACGCGCTCTCCCTAAACCCGCGCCGGACGACTCAGCGGTCGCCTTACCGGCCCATCAAGCGGCCACTCCTTGCAAAACCTCGGCCGCAGGGCAACGCCGAAGGTTGCCCTGGCCGATCAACATTTGGCGCGTAGCGAAGGCTCAGGCGGCCTTGGCCAGCCGGAAATCGTTGGGGTGCACGAATTCCGGGCGATACCAGGGGCGTTCGCGCTCGTCGAAGAGGGTGCGGAGCCAGTCGGCGACGATGCGGATGCGGCCGCGGCTGCGTTCGTGGTGATGGCTCATCCACAGCCGCACGCTGGCCACCGGCCCCTCGCCCAGCATGATCAGTTCGGGAACGCCGCGCACCACCCCGGAGGGCAGGGCGGCGATGCCGGAGCCGGCCTGCACCGCCTGCATCAGGGCGACCGAATTGTTGGTCTCCATGACGATGTTGGCCAGGGCCTGGAAGGCCTCGAACTTGGGCGCCCAGGCGCTCTTCTGCCGGTGCTGGGCGACGTGGTGCAGATAGCGGTGGCCGGCGGCCTCGGCCAGGGTCGTGGGCTCGCCGTACATCGCCACATAGGCGGGCGAGGCGAACAGGCAGTAGTGGACGTGGGCCAGCTCGTAGGCGCGGTGCTCCGGGTCGGCGACGTCGTCGAACTGGATCTGGATGTCGGCCTGCAGGCCTACCGGGTCGTGCGCCCAGAAGCCGGAGTCCAGCGCCACCTTGATCTTCGGATGGGCCATGCTGAAGTCGGCCAGCTGCGGGGCGATGACATAGGCGCTGATCCCGTCCGGCGCGACGACGGTGACGCGGCCCTCGTCCAGCCGTTCCTGGACGCTCAGCCGGTCAATGGCGGCCAGCTGCTGGTCGATGGTGCGGCCGCGCTCGCTCACCTCCTCGCCCGCCTCGGTGAGCAGCACGCCCGTCGGCGTCTTGACCACCAGCTGCTGGCCCAGGCGCAGCTCCAGGCTCTCGACCGCCCGGGTCAGGGTGGAGGTGGACACGCCCAGGGCCCGCGCGGCGGCGGAAAAGGAGCCGCATTCGCCCACCGCCCACAGGTAGACGGCGTCGGTCGGATCGGCGCGCCGGCGTTCGACGGCCATCATCGTCTCCCGTTTGCGCAACAGCCCGTTGCCCACTTCACGGCTCCCCCGCCCGACCGGCCGGCCATACGGTCGGTTCGAACGGGAGGCCGTCCCCTAGATGTTTAATCTGTCCCAACCAACTTGGGTCTGCAACCCCGGCGCGATCCGACAATGTGTCGCAAAAGACGGCCTCGTCCCCATGAAGGACGCAGTTCTTCCCGCAGCAGGGGAACTTGCGGGGATCGCGGTCGGCCCGGCGATCGTCCGGCGCGCGGATTTCCTGGCGGTGGATGCGACCAGTGGTTGCACCGCCTTCGCCTATATGGGGCGCGAGGGGTTCGCCGGCGCCCTGGCGATCATCCCGTTGCGCGCAAACGGGCTGGAGGCGCTGCGCGCGGATCGGTTCAACGGCGTGCAGCCCGACCTCGACCTCGTCGCCCGGCCGGGCGAGCTGGCGGCCGCCATCTACGGTTGGGGCATCGTCGGCTCCGGCCCGCGCAGCCGCGCGGCGGTGCTGCGCGCCGTCGATCGCCTGCGGCGCGAACTCACTTTCGAGGTCCCCTGGTACTGCCGCGCGGCCACCGACGACGGCGCGCGGGTGATCCTGGGCCGGCTCGGCTATGCGCCGGTCTCCGGCTCGGCCAGCGGCCTCTTCGTTTCCGAACCCCTTTCGCTGCCGCTCAGGAGGGCCGCATGAACGCCATCGTCCGCAACCCGCAGGCCGTCGAGGCCGCGCCCGAACCGCTCACCGACATGGAGGTGGTGGTCGCCCGCTCGCTGGACGACCTGATGCAGGTGATGAGCGTGCGCGCGCTCGCCTTCATGGGCGACCAGTCCTGCCCGTACGACGAGGAGTTCGACGGCAACGACTTCTGCGGCGCCACCCACCTCCTGCTCAAGGTGCGCGGCGAGCCGGCGGGGACGGTGCGGATGCGCTGGTTCGCCGACTTCTGCAAACTGGAGCGGATCGCGCTCACCCGCCGCTTCCGGGGCGGCAAGGGCTCCTTCGCCCTCATCGACGCGGCGGCGGACCTGGCGCGCAAGAAGGGTTACCGGCGGCTGCTGACCTACGCCCAGCCGCGCTACATCCCCCTCTGGCAGTCCGGCTTCAAGGTGGCCCCGGCCGAGGGGCGGCCGCGGTTCACCTTCTCCGACCACGAATATGTGGCTCTGGAGGCCGAGCTGACGCCGATCGAGGGCGCCATGCACATCGAGATCGACCCCTTCGTGCTGAACCGGCCGGAGGGCGACTGGGACCGCCCCGGCGTGCTCGACCGCTCCGCCGACCGCCCGGCCACCAACCCGATGATGCGCCGTGCGTCCTAGCCCCCTGGTTATCTGTCTCGACCTGCAGGTCCGCGACCCGGAGGCGGAACGCTCCCTGGTCGCGCGCCGGCAGATGGGCATAGCCCGCGCCGTCCTGGCCCGCGCCCGCGCGCATGGCTGGGACGTCGCCCACGTGCGCCGGGTAGGCGCTGCTGCGCCCTACGCCCTGGGCGGAGTCGCCCCGCTGCCGAGCGAGCCGGTGTTCCAGCGCGAGGACGCCTCGGCCTTCAGCGCGCGGCACTTCTCGGAGTTCATGCACCGGCGCCTGGGCGGGCTGACGGCGATCCTCAGCCTCGACCTCGGCTGCGGCGCGCTGGTCACTGCGCTGAGCGCGGCCGAGGCCGGGCACAACGTCGCCCTGCTCACCGACGCGGCCGGCCAGACCGACTTCGTCGAGGCGGTGCATGGCGTGGTGGCCGCGCTCAGGACCTCGAGCGTGCGCCTGGTGCGGTTCGACTCGCTTCCCCAGCCCGTCTATCCGAAAGCCCTGGCGGCCAATCAGCCGTGATTTCGGCTGAATCGGAGGCCGAGGCGCTGCTGCGTCGCCTTGTCGCGGTGCTGTCGCAGTGCCTGCACGGCTTGCAACTGACAGGGGAATCACCCTCGAAAGTCGAGCTTGCCGAAGCCCTCGCCGTCGCGGAAGCTGCGGCGCACAGAGTGTTGGCGGAACTCAGGAAGCCTTGAGCGCGCTTGCCATACGGCACGACAGCGCGCCCTATACCCCCGAGCCGTGCGGGGATTGCATAGAGGCACGCCCGGTTGTAGCTGACGGTCAAGGTTCTTTGGAGGCTGGACGTGCCGAACATCATGCAGGACGAGCCGGATCCCATCGACGTCGCTGTCGGCGCCCGGATTCGTCTCCGCCGCAAGCAGCTGGGGATCAGCCAGTCGAAGCTGGCCGACGCCATCGGCGTGACCTTCCAGCAGGTGCAGAAGTACGAGCGGGGCGCCAACCG
>DASPLZ010000047.1:0-2001 GCA_035627295.1 Phenylobacterium sp.
TGTGTTGTAGCCGCAGGCCGAGAGCGTGAGGGCCGCGGCGATGGCCGCGAGAACGCGCAGACGGATCATGGACGCCTCCCTAAGGGTCGCGCCTAGAGATAGGGCGAGCTTGGCCGCTCGACAATTTTTCCTTGCGCGAGAGAGGGTTCGCGGGCCGGCCGCGCATGGTTCGAGATGCGCTTCGCGCGCCTCGCCATGACTATGGTTTTGCTGAGTTCGTCATCCTGAGGAGCCCGCAGAGCGGGCGTCTCGAAGGACGCAAGGCGGATCAGCGAGTGGTGAGCGGCCGACGCTCACTTCGCCAGTTTCAGCACCTCGGCGGCGACCGCCTCCCAGCCGCCGCGACCGGGGGCCATCAGGTCGAAGTGGCCGGCGCCCCCGACCTCGACCGCCCTCACCGCGCGCCCTTGCGCGGCGCGGCTCTCGACCATGGCGCGGTTGATGGCCGGCGTGCTGAGGGTGTCGAGTTCGCCGAAGACCAGCACCTCCATGGCGGGGCCCGGAGTCATCTGGGCGGGCGAGGTCTCGACATAGACGTCCGGGCGCTGCGGCGTCGGCGCGGCGGTGAGCTTGCCGACCACGCCGGCGCCGCAGCGGGCCTCGATGGCCTCGGGGAACCGCTTGAGGTCGCCGAGCCCGCCGACGCTGACCACGGCGGCGATGGGGAAGGGGTCTTCGGTGCGGAGCGGGCTCCAGACGGGCAGCTGGGCGCGGGCCGCGGCCCATTGCGCCAGGTGGCCGCCGGCGGAATGGCCGACGGCGACGACGCGGTCGGCGGCGAGGCCGCGCCTCGGGCCTTCCGCGCCGAGCAGGTCGATGGCGCGCGCCACGTCCTGGAAGGTGCCGGGATAGCCGCCGCCGGGCTCCTCGACGCGGCGGTAGCCGATGCTCCAGACGGCGAGGCCGCGGCTGCGCAGATCGCCCGCGACGGCGCGCACATGCTCGCGGCCGGGGATGTCGGCGCTCCAGCAGCCGCCGTGGATCAGGATCACGGTCGGATGGGGGGCCTGGCCGCCGGGCAGGTAGAGGTCCACCGCCTGCACCGGCGCGGGGCCGTAGGGGATGACCGCGTCGGGAGCGGGCTGCGGCTGGGCGAGGAAGGCCTCGACGCCCATGGGCTCGGCGGCGGCGGTCATGAGGGCGAGTGAGAGCAGGACGCGACCGGGCAGGGCGGCGTCCCTGGTTGCGGACGCGCCCTGCGTCGTTCGAGACGGCCGCTGCGCGGCCTCCTCAGGATGACGAACTCGGTGGATGGCGCAAACCTCGTCATGGTGAGGAGCGGCCCGCAAGGGTCGCGTCTCGAACCACGCAAGGCCTCTAGGCCGCCTTGTCGAACAGCTTGGCCCAGCGGCGCTTTTCGCGCCTTTTCCACCCGCCGCGGTGCGAGGCGTCCGACGCGATCAGCGGCACCACGGTGGTGGCCTCGGCGAACACCATCTGCTCCCAGGTGACGTCCACCTTGCCCCAGGAGCAGGCCTCCTTCAGCGTCGAGGACGAGCAGGCGCCGTCACGCACGTCGGCGACGGTGATCTGCACGGCGTATTTGTGCATCTCGGCCTCGATGCCGAGGATCTCGGCGCAGACCACGGTGTCCTGGGCGAAGTTCTTGGGCACCCCGCCGCCGACCATGAAGAGCCCCGTCGTGCCGGCGGCGATCTTGATGTCGGTCAGCTCGCGGAAGTCGGCCGCCGCGTCGATGGTGAGGTAGGGCTTGCCCTCCTTCATCCGCTCGACCTGGTGCTTCACCAGGCCGAAGCCCGCCGACGAGTCGGTGAACGCCGGGCAGAAGATCGGGCAGCCTTCCTCGTAGGCGACCTGCACCAGGGAGTCGGGCTTCTTGGCGTTCCCGGCCGCCAGCCACTTGCCCATCTCATGGATGAACTCGCGGCTGGAATAGGGACGCGGCTCCAGCAGGTTGCAGATCTCGTAGATCGTGGCGTCGCAGTTCTGGAGCTCTTCCTCGTCGATATAGGTGTCGTAGATCCGGTCGATATAGAGGTC
>DASPLZ010000048.1:0-5430 GCA_035627295.1 Phenylobacterium sp.
CTGCAGCGACGGCTCCACGCGGCTGCCCAAGGGCTTGGTGGCGCGCTGCAACCGCGGCACCGCGGTGCTGATGATCAAGCGCACCGCGCCGACCGTGAGGGTGACGGTCACCCCCCGCGCGCCGACCCCGCCGGCTCCGCCGAAGCCGCCGAGCGCGCCGCGCTGGTAAGCGGTTCACATGTCGACGCCGGTCGGCATTGCGTCCTTCGAGACGCGCTTCGCGCTCCTCAGGATGACTAGGTCAGAAGCGCAAACCACCTAGTCATGGTGAGGAGCGGCCCAGAGGGACGCATCTCGAACCACGCAGGGCCGGTCCTCAGCCCGCCTTGATCGGCGGGGCGAGGCGGATGTGCAGTTCTTTCAGCTGCTTATCCATCACTTCCGAAGGCGCGTTCATCAAGAGGTCCTGCCCCTGCTGGTTCAGCGGGAAGGCGATCACCTCGCGGATGCTCTGCACGCCGGCCAGCAGCATGACGATGCGGTCGACGCCCGGCGCCATGCCGGCGTGCGGCGGAGCGCCATAGCGGAAGGCGTTCAGCATGCCGCCGAACTGCAACTCGACTTCGGCTTCCGAATAGCCCGCGATCTCGAAGGCGCGGATCATCACGTCGGGACGGTGGTTCCGCACGGCGCCGGAGCACAGCTCCACGCCGTTGACGACGATGTCGTACTGGTAGGCGAGGATGTCCAAGGGGTCCTTGGTGTTCAGCGCCTCCAGCTCGCCCTGCGGCATCGAGAACGGGTTGTGCGAGAAGTCGACGTGGTTCTTCTCCTCGTTGAACTCGAACATCGGGAAGTCGACGATCCAGCAGAAGTCGAAGCGGTTCTCGTCGACGAGGCCGAGGTCGGTCCCGACCTTGGTGCGGGCCAGGCCCGCGAACTTGTAGAAGACCTTCGGATCGCCGCCGACGAAGAAGGCCGCATCGCCCACCTTCAGGCCGAGCTGGTCGCGGATGGCGCTGGTGCGCTCCTCGCCGAGGTTCTTGGCGATGGGGCCAGCGCCGCCCTCCTCGCCCTCGCGCCAGAAGATGTAGCCGAGGCCCGGCTGGCCTTCGGACTGGGCCCAGCTGTTCAGCTTGTCGCAGAAGGCCCGGGAACCGCCGCCCGGCGCCGGCACGGCCCAGATGGCGTTCTTCCTGTCTTCCAGCATGCGCGCGAAGACGCCGAAGCCGCCGCCGCGGAAGTGCTCGGAGACGTCCTGCATCTGGAGCGGGTTGCGCAGGTCCGGCTTATCGGTGCCGTACTTGGCGATGGATTCGCGGTAGGGCACGCGCGGGAACGGATAGGGCGTCACCGCCTTGCCGTCGGCGAACTCCTCGAAGAGGCCGTGGAGCACCGGCTCCATGGTGGCGAAGACCTCCTCCTGGTCGGCGAAGGCCATCTCCAGATCGAGCTGGTAGAACTCGCCCGGCGAGCGGTCCGCGCGGGCGTCCTCGTCGCGGAAGCAGGGCGCGATCTGGAAGTAGCGGTCGAAGCCGGAGACCATCAAGAGCTGCTTGAACTGCTGGGGCGCCTGCGGGAGGGCGTAGAACTTGCCGGGATGGACCCGCGAGGGCACCAGGAAGTCGCGCGCGCCTTCCGGCGAGGAGGCGGTGAGGATCGGCGTCTGGAACTCGGTGAAGCCGGCGGCCACCATCCGGCGGCGGATCGAGTCGATCACGCGGCTGCGCAGGACGATGTTCCTGTGCAGGGTCTCGCGGCGCAGGTCGAGGTAGCGGTGCTTGAGGCGCAGCTCCTCCGGATAGTCCGGCTCGCCGAACACCGGCACCGGCAGTTCGGCGGCTTCGGAGAGCACCTCGACGGCGCGCACGCGCACCTCGATCTCGCCGGTCGGCAGGGCCGCGTTGACGGTTTCCTGAGTGCGTGCAACGACTTCGCCGTCGATCTTAATGACACTTTCGGCGCGCAGCCGCTCCAGCTTGTCGAAGCCGGGGGTCTCCGGGTGGGCGACGAGCTGGGTCAGGCCATAGTGGTCGCGCAGGTCGATGAACAGCAGGCCGCCGTGGTCGCGCTTGCGGTGAATCCAGCCCGAGACGCGCACATTAGCCCCCACGTCCCCGCTCCGGAGGGCGCCGCAGGTGTGGGTGCGATAGGGGTGCATAACGGGGTCTTTTCAGGCTGGTTTTCAGGAGGCGCGGAAGGGCGCATGAGGGGGGCGGAAAGTCAAGGATTCGGAGGGTGGAACGGCCGTGCGCCCTCGAGACATGGCCTTGGCCGCGCCTGAGAGTTTGGCGGTTAATCGCTGAGAGGCCGTGCGTCCTTCGAGACGCCCGCTTCGCGGGCTCCTCAGGATGACTAAGTCAGCAATAGCTTAGTCATGGTGAGGAGCGCGCAGCGCGTCTCGAACCACGCAAGGCCGCGCCGCGACCTGTTCCTGATGCGCCGACTCCTCTAAGGGCGGGGCATGACCGCCGCCCTCCCCCTCCGGCACTTCCTTCTGGCGCTCGCCGTGGTGGCTGTGTGGGGGACCAATTTCGTGGTCATCCGCATCGGGCTCGACCACCTGCCGCCGCTCCTCTTCGCGGCGCTCCGGTTCACCCTGGCGGCGATCCCATTCGTGTTCCTGTTCAAGCGGCCACCGGTCTCGTGGCGCAACCTGGCGCTCTACGGGATGTTCATCGGGGTCGGGCAGTTCGGCCTGCTGTTCATCGCCATGCGCCACGACATCTCGCCGGGACTGGCCTCGCTGGTCGTGCAGATGAACGCCTTCTTCACGGTGGGCCTGGCCGCCTGGCTGGCGCGCGAGCGGGTGCGGCTCTTCCAGGTCACGGCCCTGGCCATCGCCGCCGCCGGGATCGGCACGATCATCTGGCATACCGACGCCCAGACGACGCCGCTCGGCCTGACGCTGGTCCTGGGGGCCGCGCTCGCCTGGGCGGGCGGCAACATGGTGGTCCGTTCGGCCGGCTCGGCGGTGAACATGGTGGCCTATGTGGCCTGGTCGAGCCTCTTCGCTGCGCCGGTGCTGTTCGCCCTGGCCTTCGCCTTCGAGGGCTGGCCGGCGATCCGGGCGGGCGTCGCGGACGCCGACCTCGCCACCTGGGCGGCGGTGGTCTGGCAGTCGGTGGGCAATTCGCTGTTCGGCTATGCGGCCTGGGGCTGGCTCCTGACCCGCTACAACGCCGGCACCATCGCGCCGCTGTCGCTGCTGGTGCCGGTGTTCGGCATGGGCGCCTCGGCGCTTTGGCTGGCCGAGCCCCTGCCCGGCTGGAAGCTCGCGGCCGCGGCCCTGGTGATGGGCGGGCTGGCGCTCAACACGCTCGGTCCGCGGATCTGGGTGAAGCCGGCGACGGCCTAGCTCTCCCTCCCCCCGTGGGGACGGAAGCGGCTACTTCTCCGGGTCCACCAAGGCCGAGTAGGTCAGGGTCTCGCTGATCCGGCGCAGGTCCTCGTCGCCGGCCGGGCCGAAGCGCTGGATCATGCCGATGAAGAAGAGGTCGTTGGTCGGGTCGACCCAGAACCAGGTGCCGGCCGCGCCGCCCCAGCTCATCGAGCCCTTGCCGACCATCTGGCCGGCGGCGCGCGGGTCCTCCACCACCATGAAGTCGAGGCCGAAGCCCACGTGCTCGCTGCCGAACGAAGCCTGGCGGCCGTCGGAGGCCACGCGCATGGCGTCCGGCAGGACGTTGGTTCCCAGAAGCTCCACCGAGGCTGGCGAGAGGATGCGCGCCCCGTCCAGCTCGCCGCCGTTCAACAGCATCTGGCAGAAGCGGGCGTAGTCCTCCATCGTCGAGACCAGCCCCATGCCGCCGAAGTGCGCGGCGGGCGGCTGGACATAGTCGGGCAGGTCGAAGCCCACGAAGCCCTTGGCCGCCTCGAGCTGGCGGGTCTTGGGGTTGTAGACGAAGACCTCGCTCAGCCGGCCGGCCTTGGCCTGGCCGGTCTGAAAGGCGGTGTCGGTCATCTTCAGCGGCCCGAACATCCGCGCCTGCATGAAGTCGCCGAGGCTCTGGCCCGAGAGCCGCTCGACGATGGCGCCCTGCAGGTCGACGGCGATGGAGTAGCTCCAGCGCTCGCCGGGCTGGGCCAGCAGCGGGATCTTCGCAACGCGGGCGGTCATGTCGTTGAGACTGGTCGCCTCGAACACCTTCTCGGCGCGGAACTGCTTGTCGACCGGATGCTGGTCGCCGAGGCCGTAGCCGAAGCCGGCGGTGTGGCTCATCAGCTCGCGCATGGTCGGCGGGCGCTTGGCGGGGACCAGCACGGGCTTGCCGTCCTTCTCGCCGGCATAGACCTGCAGGCCCTTGAGCTCCGGGAGATATTTCGTGACCGGGTCGTCCAGGCTCCACTTGCCCTCTTCGTAGAGGATCATCATGGCCACGCCCGTCACCGGCTTGGACATCGAATAGATGCGGTAGATGGCGTCGTCCTTCAGCGGCGCGCCGGTGGCCAGGCTGGCCTTGCCGTAGGTCTGGGCGTGGACGGCCTTGCCGTGGCGCACCAGCAGGGTCTGGACGCCGGCGAGACGGCCTTCGTCGACCGCCTTCTTCATGGCCGCGTCGAGCCGCTTTAGCCGCTCGGCGTCGAAGCCGACGTCGGCGGGCCTCGATGGGGTGAGCGTCAGCGCATGGCGCTCGAAATCGTGCGCCTGCCCGGCGAGCGGCGCGGCGGCCAGCGCGGCGGCGAGCAGCGCGGCGCGCAGGCCTGCGGCGAGCTTGGTCATGGAAGTCCCCCCTGTTCGTTGGGGGCGAGCTTAGGCGTCAGGTGATCGTTGGCAACCTCCCTTCCCCCGGTACGGGGGAAGTGGCCCGAAGGCGCAGCCGAGGGTCGATGGGGGGAGGCCTGAGAGGAAGCACAAACTTCCCCCATCGACCTTCGCCGCCTGCGGCGTCTCAGGCCACTTCCCCCATACTGGGGGAAGGCCTCCTTACTTCGGCCTGAACCGCTTGCTCGCCGGGAAGCCCTTCGGCGCCAGCTTGCCGGCGCCGGCCCGGCGGCCGAGCCAGTCGCGCCACTCGGCCCAGGCGCGGGTGCGGCCGGCGGTGTCGACCCAGCTCGCCCCCTCCTCGGCGGCGAACACCAGGCCGTCGCGCAGGGCGCCCTCGCGGTAGCTCTGCAGCTTGACGCCCTTGCCGCGCGGCATCTCAGGCAGCTCCTCCAGGGGGAAGATCAGCAGCTTGCCGTTGTCGCCCACCACCGCCAGGTGGTCGCCGGTCAGCGGCAGGGCGAAGGCCGCGCCGTCCTTGTCGACCGTCAGCACCTGCTTGCCGGCCTTGCGGAAGGCCACCGCCTCCTCTTCCGGCAGGATGAAGCCGTAGCCCTGCCTGGAGGCCAGCACCCGCTTGCCGCCCGGCCTGTGGGCGAAGACGTCGACGATCCGCACCTTGTCGTCGAGGTCGACCATCAGGCGCAGCGGCTCGCCGTGGCCGCGGGCGGAGGGGAGCTTGTCGCAGGCGAGGGTGAAGAAGCGGCCGTCGGAGGCGAAGATCA
>DASPLZ010000049.1:0-7090 GCA_035627295.1 Phenylobacterium sp.
ACGACTTCGAGGAGCGCAACCAGTTCCGCTGGCAGTACAGCGCCGCCTTCTCAGGGACCCGCAACTTCGAGACCGCCGACATGGTCGGCGTGCCGCTGGAGGCGCAGTTCGAGTACGGCACCTTCTCCAACGGGGTGAAGCTCACCGTGCTGCACGGCGAGCACGAGTTCGGCGGCTGGAAGGCCGACTGGGACCTGGCGCACACCCAGACCGAGTTCAACGGCGACATCCCGCTGACCACCCAGCAGACCTCCACGGCCCTGACCAAGCCGACCCTCGCCAACGCCCTGCTACTGCCCTCGGTGCATATGGAGGTGAACGCGGTGGCGGGCGGCATCCCGCGCCAGACCTTCTTCGACACCGTCAATGTCGGCGGCGCGCCGACCCGCGGGCCGCAGCGCACCTCGCTCAACCAGTTCTTCGCCACCGAGGAGTTCGCCACTGAGTCGAGCTATCTCCTGGAGACCGAAGCGGTCACCGCCAAGGGCGATATCAGCCGCGAATGGGAGAGCTTCGGCGCCGAGTCCGAGTTCAGCGCCGGCTTCCAGTACGACGACCGCAGCCAGGACAGCCGCACCGTCGCCCTGGTGCGCCCGGACGGCACGGTGGTGTCAGGCAACCGCTCCGGCTTCCCCTACCGCACCGTCGCCGCCCAGCTGGGCGTGCCCTGGACGCCGTTCGCCTTCGTCACGGACAACGCCTGGGACACCAACTTCGACTGGGGCTACACCGCCACCTACGTGCACAACCCGGCCATGCGCAGCCAGGCCGAGGCGGTGATGGAAGCCGCCCGCGCGGCCAACGCCGCCGGCACGGGCAACTACGCGGTCTATGACTTCGACCCGCGGCTGGACAACACGGTCGACGAGACGGTCGCCTCGGTCTACGCCCAGAACCGCTGGCGCTGGGGCTCCCACACCCTGATCGCGGGCCTGCGCATCGAGCGCACCGAGGTCGAGACCGAGGGCCTGGCCAACGCCGGCGGGACCCTCATCCCCTTGAGCCTCTCCACCGACGAGATCAGCTACTTCCCGAGCCTGCACTACAGCTTCGACTATTCGGACGAGATCAAGCTGCGCGCGGCGCTGATCTCCGGCCAGGCGCGGCCGAGCCTGGCCGACATGCGCGCCACGGTGACGGTGAATGACGCGGCCGGCACCATCGTCGGCGGCAACCCCTTCGCCACGCCCGAGAAGGCCTATGGCGTCGACCTCTCGGCCGAATGGTACTTCGCCCCCTCCGCCCTCCTGGCGGTCAGCGCCTATCACCGCGAAGTGCAGGACGTGCTCTTCGACGCCACCACGCCGATCACCGACGACAGCTACAATTCCGGCGGCGTCGACCGCACCGGCTACCTCTTCGAGACCACCCTCAACGGCGGCGACGGCCAGCTCTCCGGCATCGAGTTCGTCTACTACCATCCCTGGGACTTCCTGCCGGGCTGGCTCTCCGGCTTCGGCTTCCAGGGCTCGCTCGCCTTCACCACCGGCGACTTCAAGACGCCGGACGGCGAGAAGGTGAAGTTCCCCGGCACCTCCGACCGCATCGTCGGCGCCACCCTCTTCTACGAGAAGTACGGCTTCTCGGCGCGGGCCACCTACCAGTACCGCACCGACTGGCTGGACGAGGTCTTCCCCTCGGGCTCGGCGGCCAATTCCAACCTCTACTGGGATGAGACCACGCGCCTCGACGTCTCGCTGCGCTACCAGGTCAACGATTACGTCTCGCTGTTCGCCGACGGCAACAACCTGACCAACGAGAAGGGCGTCCGCTACCAGGGCCGCGAGGACCGGCCCTACGAGGTGGAAAGCTTCGGCCGCAAGTTCCTGTTCGGCGTGCGGGCCAGCTTCTAGGCCTTTGGAGGCGACGCCGCGCCGTGCGGCGTCGCCTCATCATCCGTTCCACGGCGCTCAAGATTCGGAAAGGTCGAGGATGGTCCAGATCGCGAGCGTTGCGCCGGTCCTGCTGGTGGCGGACGTGTTGGAGACGGCGCAATACTACCGCGACGTCCTTGGCTTCCACTTCGACCAGATCGCCGGCGAGCCGCCGAGCTTCGTCATCGTCCAGCGGGACGGAGCGCGACTGATGTTCCGCCAGCCGCGCGAGGGCGCGCCGCCGCCGGCCAACGGCAGCGTGGTTCCGCAGTTTCCCTTCGACCTGTTCTTCTATGTCGACGATGTCGAGGCCCTGGCCGAAGACCTGCGCGGCAAGCAGGCGGAAATCCTGCACGGCCCCACCTACCGGCCGATCTGGAACGGCAAGGAGCTCGAAGTCCGCGACTGCGACGGCCGCGTGCTGTGCTTTGGCCAGCCGATGGGCGAGGCCAGCTAAAGCGGTTCGAGATCGAGGCCGACAGCGGGCCCTGACACGCTGTCCCAGCAGCCGCCGACGAACGCCTCCTGCAGACAGATGACATCAGCGGCGAGTTCGGCCAGGCCATCGCGCATCAGCCGCAGGCGGCGGCGGTAGTCGCCTTCGTTCTTCCAGGTGTTGAGGGCGACGATGCGCACCCTCGGCGCCTCAGGCCGCCCGGCGGCCTTCCACCCACACCCCGCCCGTCACCGGCACCCCGGCCACCTGACGCACGCGGACCATGTCGGCGCGCCGGCCGGGTTCCAGCACGCCACGGTCGTCGAGGCGCGCGGCGCGGGCCGGGGCGGCGGTGACCAGGGCGACCGAGCGGGCGAGGTCCCAGCCGTGCTTCTCGCCCATGGCGAAGGCGCACTCGATCAGGCTGCGTGGCACATAGTCAGAGGCGAAGGCGTCCAGCAGGCCCGCTTCCGCCAGCTCGGCCGCCGGCACATTGCCGGAGTAGGAGCCGCCGCGGATCAGGTTCGGCCCGCCCATCACCACGATCATCCCGCGCCGGCGCGCCTCTTCGGCCGCCTCCAGGGTGACCGGGAATTCGGCGACCTCGGCGCCCAGCTCGGCGGCCTCGGCCATCTGGGCGGCGTCCTCGTCGTCGTGGGTGGCCAGCGGCACGCCCCGCTGGCGGGCGGCCTCGGCGACGATCTTGCGGTGCGGCTCGGCGTTGCGCGCCTGCATGGCGCGGCGGGCGGCCAGCCGCTCGTCGACGGCCGCGTCGCTCATGCCGTTCGCGCGCCAGTTCGCCAGGAACCGGTCGAGGTTGCGGTACTGCCGCTGGCCCGGCGTGTGGTCCATCATCGAGAGCAGCACGGTCAGCGGGTGGTTGCCGAACCGGGCCAGCCGGTCGGGCAGGTCGTCGGCGGTGGTCTCGCAACGCCAGTGGATCTTGTGGTCGCCCTTCAGCATGCCGGCGTCCTGCGCTGCGGCGAGGCCGTCCACCAGCCGCGCGGTGTTCTCCGAATGGCGCGCCACCGACGGGTTCATCGAGCCAAGGGTCAGGGAGTTGAGCACCGTCGTCACACCCACCGCCAGGCAGCAGGCGTCATGCGTGACCGCCGCCGAGACCGGGTTCCAGTCGATGTTCGGGCGGGGGAAGAAGTGGCGCTCCAGGCTGTCGGTGTGCAGGTCGATCACCCCGGGCATCAGCACGTCGCCGCCAAGGTCCTCGCCCACGCGGCCGGCGCCGCGGTCGATGGCGGCGATCCTGCCGTCTTTCACCAGGACCGAGCCGATGAAGTCCTCCTCGCCCGCCACCACGCGCGCATTCGTAAACGCCAGCTCCACCGTGCAATCTCCTAGTCTCTAAGCGGGTCGGGAAATTCGATCAGGATCTCGGCCACCGAGCGCGACTCGCCGAACTCCAGCGGGCGGCCCAGGCCATCGATGTTGAGGTAGCGCTGCACCATCAGCGGCACGTGCCGCGGCGCGAGCAGGAGGCGCGACTCCTGCGGCGTTGGCAGGCGCGCGGAGATCAGGGTCTGCTTGCGAGTATAGTCCGGCACGCCGTTGTCGATCAGCGTCTGGGTGATCGAGCCGCGCTTGCGATAGAGCTCCACGAAGGTCGGGAAACGGTCGGCGCTGAACCAGTGGCGGCTGAGGGCGGTCGGCTCGGTGTCCACGAACCGGCGGCGTTCCAGATAGACCACCGGCTGGCCGGCGCGCATGCCTAGCGCCTCCGCGACCAGGCCGTCGGCGGGGCGCACGTCCAGCTTCAGCGTCTCGGTCTTCGGCTCGGCCCCGCGCTTGCGCACGCTTTCATGGAAGCGCGGCCGGCGGTTCAGCCGCATCGGCCGGGCCGGGCGGCGCACGAAGCTGCCGCGGCCCTGCGTCGACTCCACGATCCCCTTGTCCTGCAGGTCGGAGAGCGCGCGGCGCACCGTGTGGCGATTGACCATGAACTCCCGCGACAGCTCGAACTCGGTGGGCAGCTTGTCGCCGGGCGACAGCTCACGGGAGCGGATGCGCTTTTCCAGAGACTGCGAAATCTCCCGCCACAGCGGCATGCCAGCGACCATTGTCAAATTTCCTCATAGTGTTCGAGAATTCGTCTAGACAAGTTTTACTGTCGTCACATAAGGTTCATTCTTGATCTCTTGAGACTTTGATTGGCTGCAATTAGCAAAGTCCAAGTAGGTAAGCAACATGTTGCTTATTTGTTGGAGATCATAAATGTCCACCGGCGCAGCTTTTGAAATCCACGAGGGAGGGCGGCGGCGCTGGTTGTCGATCCTCGCCAAGGCCAGGCCCGCCGAGCTTGAGCGCGCCTGGGACGCCCTCGCCGAGCGTCCGGCCTATTCGACCCTGCGCACGCCCGAGACCGGCATGGTTCTGGTGCGCGGCCGGGCCGGCGGCACCGGCGACGCCTTCAACCTCGGCGAGATGACCGTCACCCGCGCCGCGGTGCGGCTGGAGAGCGGCGCCACCGGCGTCAGCTACGTGGCAGGCCGCGACAAGCGCCACGCCGAGCTGGCGGCGGCGGTCGACGCCATGATGCAGTCCCCGGACCTGCGCCCGCTGGTCGAGGCCCCGGTGGTCGAGCGGCTGGCCCAGGCCCACGCCGAGCGCCGGGACCTTAACGCCCGCAAGGCCGCCGCCACCAAGGTCGACTTCTTCACCATGGTCCGCACGCGGGGCCCGCAATGAGCGCCGTCCTCGACCTCGCCCGCATCGCCCCCGGCTTTTCCGAGCCGACCCGCGACTCCCAGACCGTGTTCCGCAAGGTGATGGAAGCCGTCGCCCGCCCGGGCACGGTGGCCGACCTCGCCTTCGCCCCCGAGGCGCCCAAGGGCCTGACCCGCGCCGCCGGCGCGGTGGCCCTGACCCTCTTCGACTTCGAGACCCCGGTCTGGGTCGATCCGGCCCTCGGCGAAGAAACCCGCGACTGGCTGCGCTTCCACTGCGGCTGCCCGATGACCGACGACCCGCAGGAAGCGGCCTTCGCGCTGGTGTCCGACGCGGCCAAGGCGCCGGCGCTGACGACCTTCAACATGGGCGACGCTAAGTATCCGGACCGCTCGACCACCGTGATCCTGCAGATCGCCGCCCTCGACGGCGGCGCGCCGGTCACCCTGTCCGGCCCCGGCATCAAGGGCAGCGCGCGCATCGCGCCGGCCGGCCTGCCGCAGGGCTTCTGGGCCCAGGTCCAGGACAATCACGAACTCTTCCAGTTCGGGGTCGACGTCATGCTGGTCGCCGGCGACCGCCTGACCGCCCTGCCCCGCTCCACTCGCGTCCAGGAGGGATGATCCCATGGCCTATGTCTCAGTGAAAGGCGGCGAGAAGGCGATCACCAACGCCCACCGCTGGCTGGCGGAAGACCGCCGCGGCGCCCCCGAAGTGCCGGAAGTCGCCGTCGATCAGGTGCGCGAGCAGCTCTCGCTCGCCGTCGACCGGGTGATGGCCGAAGGCTCCTGCTACGACCGCGACCTGGCGGCCCTGGCGGTGAAGCAGGCCAGGGGCGACCTGCCGGAAGCGGTGTTCCTGCTGCGCGCCTACCGCACCACCCTGCCGCGCTTCGGCGCGAGCCTGCCGATCGAGACCGAGCAGATGGCCGTGCGCCGCCGCGTCTCGGCCGCTTTCAAGGACATCCCCGGCGGCCAGGTGCTGGGACCCACGTTCGACTACACCCACCGCCTGCTCGACTTCGCCCTGGCGGCGGAGGGCGGCACGCAGATCGATCCCGCCCTGGAAGCCGACGAGGCCCAGGAATACCCGATGCCGACCATCGCCCAGGTGTTCCGCCACGAGGACCTGCTGGAGCACGAGGTTCCCGCAGAGGACGCCGAGGAGCCCTACGACCTCACCCGCCAGCCGATGCGTTTCCCGGCGAACCGCGACCAGCGGCTGCAGGCCCTGGCCCGCGGCGACGAGGGTTTCCTCCTCAGCCTGGCCTACTCCTCGCAGCGCGGCTGGGGCTCCACCCACCCGCTCTGCGGTGAGATCCGCCTGGGCGAGGTGGCCGTCGAATTCCAGCCCGAGGAGCTGGGCTTCCCCATCGAGATCGGCGAGATCACCGTCACCGAGTGCACCATGCTGTCGGGCTTCTCCGGCTCGGCCGAGCGGGCGCCGCAGTACACCCGCGGCTATGGCCTGACCTTCGGTCACTGCGAGCGCAAGTCGATGAGCATGGCCATCGTCGACCGGGCGCTGCGCCACCGCGAGGTGGGCGAGCAGGCCGACGCCCCGGTGCAGGACGAGGAGTTCGTCCTCTACCACTCCGACAACGTCGAGGCCTCCGGCTTCGTGCAGCACCTGAAACTGCCGCACTACGTCGACTTCCAGGCCGACCTGCAGCTGATCCGGCGCCTGCGCCGCGAGCATTTCGAGCGCGTGGCGCTCAAGGAAGCCGCCGAATGACCGCCCGCCCCAACGCCCCCGAGCGCTACTACAACTACGCCTACCTCGACGAGCAGACCAAGAGGATGATCCGCCGCGCCATCCTGAAGGCGGTGGCCGTGCCAGGGTATCAGGTGCCGTTCGGTGGCCGCGAGATGCCGTTGCCCTACGGCTGGGGCACCGGCGGCATCCAGGTGACGGCCGCCATCATCGGCCGCGACGACACGCTCAAGGTCATCGACCAGGGCGCCGACGACACGACCAACGCCGTCTCGATCCGCCGCTTCTTCGCCAAGGTGGCCGAGGTCGCCACGACGACGCGCACCGAGCAGGCGACGGTCATCCAGACGCGCCATCGCGTGCCGGAGACGCCGTTGCGGGAGGGCCA
>DASPLZ010000050.1:0-4491 GCA_035627295.1 Phenylobacterium sp.
CCGCGCCCTGGCCGGCGCGCAGGGCGTGGGTGGCCGCCTCGATGGTCTCGACGTGGCTGACCTTGGCGCCCGCGCTCATCGCCATCTTCACGGCGCTGGCCAGTTGCCCGCTGAGTTTCCCGACAACGAGAAGGCGCATGGTTCTACTCCTCAGGCGGCGTTGTCGCCGTCCTTGATGATCTCGGTCATGGTCACGCCCAGGCGCTCGTCGACGATGACGACCTCGCCCCGGGCGACCAGGCGGTTGTTGACGTAGATGTCGATGGCCTCGCCGACCTTGCGGTCGAGCTCCAGTACGCTGCCGGCGCCGAGCTGCAAGAGCTGGGCGACGCTCATCTGCGAGCGGCCGAGGACGGCGGAGATGCTGACCGGCACATCGAAGACCGGGGCGAGGTCGGCGGCCGCCTTCTCCTCGGCGGGGATGTCGCCGGCCGGCAGGTCGCCGGGGCCGAATTCGTCGAGCTTCAGGTCGGTGTCGGACATGGCGGTCAGCTTTCCGAAGCGGGAATGAGGGGTTCGGCGTGCAGGCCCTCGGCGGCCAGGGTGGCCTCCAGGACGGCGGCGACGCGGGCGGCGGCGGCGGCGGGATCGAAGGCCGCCGAGCCGTCGCCGAAGTCGAGGGTGAAGGCGGCGGTGGGCATGCCGGCGTCGGGGCGCACCACGATCTGGCCGGCGTAGCCTATGGCCTGGGCGGTCTGCTCCAGGAGTTCGGCCAGGCCGCGGGCCACCTCCTCGCCGGCGGTGACCACCAGCTTCGGAGCGGTCTCGATCTCGCGGGCGAGGCTTTCCAGCGCCGCCTTCACGGGCGCCTGGGGAAAGAGCTCCAGCGCCGCGTCGGCGATGGTGCGGCCGCAGGCGAGCGCCAGCTGGGCCGAGCCGACGCGGTGCTCGTGGGCGACCTCTGCCAGGCGCGGCAGGGCGGCCTGGGCGGCCTCGGCGATCTGCGCCAGGGCGCGGGCCTGCACCGTCTCGGCCTGGGTGATGGCGGCGCGCTCGCCCTCGGCGAAGGCGGCGGCGCGGATGCGCTCGACCTCCTCGGCCGGGAACAGCCGCTTGGGCAGCACCGGGGCCTGGGTGATCGTGCCGGCGCCGTCGAACACGGTGTCGAAGGCGAACTTCTGGGGCTGGCTGGTCATTCTCCCTCCCCCTTGTGGGGAGGGTGGGCGGCGCGCAGCGCCGGTCGGGTGGGGGGCTGCGGCGCGTCAGTGGTCCCCCACCCGTCTCGCTTCGCGATCCACCCTCCCCACAAGGGGGAGGGAGACGCGGTGGCGATGTCTGCAACCCTCTCCATCAGTACACCAGCTCGTCGTCGCCGCTGGAGCCGGCGAGCATGATCTCGCCCTTGGCGGCGAGGTCCTTGGCGACCTGGACCATCGCCATCTGCGCCTGCTCGACGTCGCGCAGGCGGACCGGGCCCATGCTCTCCATGTCCTCGCGCATGATCTTCGAGGCGCGCTCGGACATGTTGGAGAAGAACATCTCGCGCAGGGAATCGGAGGCGCCCTTGAGGGCGAGGCCGAGCTTGTCCTTCTCGACGCTGCGCAGCAGGGTCTGGACCCCGCCGGGGTCGAGCTTGGAGAGGTCCTCGAAGACGAACATCAGCGCCCGGATGCGCTCGGCGCTCTCGCGGTTGCGCTCCTCGAGGGCGGTGATGAAGCGGCTCTCGGTCTGGCGGTCGAAGGCGTTGAAGATGTCGGCCATCATCTCGTGGCTGTCGCGCTTCGACGTGCGCGCCAGGTTCGACATGAACTCGGTCCGAAGCGTCTGCTCGATCTTGTCGAGGATCTCGCGCTGCACCGGCTCCATGCGCAGCATGCGGGTGACGCATTCGAGGGCGAAGTCCTCCGGCAGGGCGGCCAGCACCCGCGCGGAGTGCTCGGACTTGATCTTCGAGAGGATGACCGCGACCGTCTGCGGGTATTCGTTCTTCAGATAGTTGGCGAGCACGGCCTCGTTCACGTTGCCGAGCTTGTCCCACATGGTGCGGCCGGCGGGGCCGCGGATCTCCTCCATCAACCCCTCGACCTTGTCGGGGGGCATCATGGCGCTGAGCAGTTTCTGGGTCTGTTCGAAGGAGCCCATGATCGCCCCGGCGCCGCTCATGCCGGAGACGAACTCGACCATCAGCTCCTCGACCACGCTGGCCGAGACGTTGCCGAGGCCCGCCATGGCCTGGGAGACCTCCTTGATCTCCTCCTCGTCGAGCGCCTTCCAGACCGTGGCGTGGTCCTCGCCGAGGGCCAGCAGGATGACGGCCGCCTTCTCCGGGCCGGAGAGGCGGGCGGAATCGACGATGGTCTTGGCCTTGCCCTTCGTACTCATGTCGATTCATGCAGCCAGCTGCGGAGGATCGAGACCGACTCCTCCGGATGGCCTTCCACGAATTCGGCGACGCGCTTGACGGACGAGGCCTTCACCTGGCCCTCGATGCGGGCGATGTCGATGCGCTGCTCGACGTCGTTGGTCGGGCCGGCCAGCAGGGGCTGGCCCGTGGCCGGGTCGTAAGCCAGCTGGCCGGGCGGGCCGCCGACCGGCGAGGTCTGCAGGTGGGTGACGGCGATGTCGCCGCCGGGCGCCCCGCCGCCCTTCAGGAGCGGGCGGACCACGAACAGCATCATCAGGACGGCGACGATGGCCAGCACGCCGATCTCGGCGGCCCGCATGATGTCGTTCTTGTCGAAGCCCATCAGCGGGCTGGCTGACTCCGTCCCCGCCTCGCCGCCGGCTTCCGTGGTCGGGAAGCGGACGTTGACGACGCTGACCTGGTCGCTGCGGTCGGCGGAGAAGCCCATGGCCGCGCGCACCAGCTGCTCGATGCGCTGCATCTCCTCGGCCGAACGGGGCGTGTAGGCGCCCGGCTTGCCGCCGGCGCCCACCGCGGTGACGCCGTCGACCGCCACGGCCACCGACAGGCGCTTTATGTCGCCGGGCGCGGTGGTCTCGGTGCGGACGGTCTTGGAGATCTCGTAGTTGGTGGTCGACTGGTTGGTGCGGTTGTTCGACGAGGTCAGCGGGATCTGACCGAGCGTCGGCGCGCTGCCGGGGATGTTCTGGCCGGCGGAGACCTGGCCGGAGTCGTCGGCCTGGCTTTCGCTGCCGGACTCCTCGTTGGTCTGTTCGGAGCGCACCACCTGGCCGTCCGGGTCGAAGCGTTCCTCGCTGGTGGTGACCTGGGCCATTTCCAGCTCGGCCGAGACGTTCACCCGCGCCTTGCCGGGACCGACGACGCCCTCGACCAGCTGGCGGATGCGCTGGGCCATGCGCTGCTCGACCTCGCTCCTGCGGCTGTCGGCGGCGGCGCCGGCGATCTCGCCGTCGTTGGCGGCCGAGAGGGTCTTGGCGTGCTGGTCGACCACCGTGACGCGGTCCGGCTTCAGGTTCGGCACCGCGCCGGCGACGAGGTTCTGCACCGCGCGCACCTGCTCGGGGTTGGGTTCGCGCCCGCCGACGCCGATGGTCACCGAGCCGGAGGGCGCCTCGGCCTCCTCCTCGAAAAGCTGGCGCTTGGGCAGCACCAGGTGGACGCGGGCGAAGGTGACGCCGTCCAGGCTGCGGATGGTGCGGGCGAGCTCGCCTTCCAGGGCGCGCTGGCGGTTGAGCTGCTGGACGAAATCGGTCTGGCCGAGGGCGGAGGCGTTGTCGAACAGCTCGTAGCCCACCGAGCCGGAGGTCGGCAGGCCCTTGCCCGACAGCATCAGGCGCGTGGAGGCCACCTCGTCGCGCGGCACCATGATGGTGGTGCCGTCGCCCTTGGCCTCATACTTCACCCCGGCCTGGTCGAGCGCCTGGGTGATGGAGGCGGCCTCCTTCATGTCGAGGTTGGAATAGAGCAGGGCCTTCGGCTGCTGGCCGAGGTTCATGAACACCGCGGCCAGGGCGGCGATCACGCCGATGCCGATGCCGACGAACGCCGCGAGCCGGCCGATGCCGAATCGCTGGATGGCGCTGGTGATCGGGTTCAAGCGGCGACCTTCCCTTAACTCACGCGGAAAGACGGACCTGGTGGTCGCCCGCCGCTAGGCAGGAATTACCCAGTGCTTGGTAAACGGGGCGTTTAAGCGCGGCCGTCGGAACCTGCGGCGGGGCCTGGGGTTGGATTCCCAAAAGGAGGACCAGCTGATGGCCACCGCCCAGCAGACCCACACCAACGCCGGCGACAGCGCCCCCGGCGTCGACGACGGCCGCACCGGGGCGCCGAAGCCGGCGGTCAATTCCAAGCCCGGCGGACGGGGGATCGTCTGGATGATCGTCGGGGCGAGCCTGCTCATCCTGCTGATCGTCGCCATCGCCCGGCCGGTGGGACGCGGGTCCGAAGGCGAGCTCGTCGGGCCGGGGACGACCAGCGGCGAGATCCAGCAGAGCACCGCGCCCGGGACGCAGAACAACACCGGCGGGTGAGGCGTCGGAGCGGAGCGCCCCTCCCGCGAGGCGGGGAGGAGTGAGGACGCCGCACAGCAAAACGGCCGCGCCCCGGGGGACGCGGCCGCTTGA
>DASPLZ010000051.1:0-2072 GCA_035627295.1 Phenylobacterium sp.
TCGGGGGCCGCTTCAACGCCGATCTCACCCTGCAGGGCCGTGGCGACCAGCTCTCCGGCCAACTCGAAGCCACGGTGGCCGACGCCCAGGCGCTGGGCGCGGCGCGCGAGCTGGGCCTGGATGGGCGTGTAAGCGCGCGCCTGGCCGGCGACACCCTGACCGTCGACGCCTCGGCGACCAACGACCAGGGCCTGAAGGCCAACGCCAATCTGGTGCTCCCCGCCGACGCCTCGGCCGCGCCGCTGCGCCTGGCCATCGACCGTCGCCGCGCCCTCCGCGGGACCTTCTCGGCGAACGGCGAGGTGAAGCCGCTCTGGGACCTGCTGGTCGGGGGCGAGCGGACGCTGTCGGGCCATGTGACGGCGCAGGGCCGCCTCGCCGGCACCTTGGCCGATCCCCGCGCGACCGGGACCTTCGCGCTCGATCGCGGGCGGTTCGCCGATGTCCCGACGGGGCTGGTGCTGAACGACGCCACCTTGCGGGCGACCCTGGCCGACAACGCCGTGGACGTGACGCAGATCACCGCCGCCGACGGCCACGGCGGCAAGCTCTCGGGGCAGGGCCGCCTGGGCCTGACCCGCGGCGGGGCCAGCAACCTGACCCTCGACTTGACGGGGTTCCGGCTGATCGACAACGACCTGGCGGTGGCCACGGCCTCAGGCCGCGCGCAGATGAACCGCGCGGCGGACGGCAAGGTCACGCTGACGGGGGCGCTCACGGTGGACCGCGCCGACATCTCCGCCAATCCGCCGACGCCTTCGGGCGTGGTGGTGATCGACGTGATCGAGCGCAACAAGCCGGTGGAGCAGCAGTTCGCCGAGCGCGTCAGCACCGGGTCCGGGCGGGGGATCACCCTCGACATCAGCCTGAAGGCGCCCCGCCGGATCTACCTGCGGGGACGGGGGCTCGACGCCGAGCTCTCCCTCGACGCCCATGTCACCGGCACCACGGCGCGTCCCAACCTGACCGGCACGGCCCGGATCGTCCGCGGCGAATACGACTTCGCCGGCAAGCGGTTCGTCTTCGACGACCGGGGCGTGGTCTATCTCTCGACCTCGCCGGAGCGCATCCGGCTGGACCTTACCGCCACCCGCGACGATCCCTCGCTGACGGCGGTGATCCGCATCCGCGGCACGGCGGCCAAGCCGGAGATCACCCTCACCTCCACGCCGGTGCTGCCCAACGACGAGGTGCTCTCGCAGGTGCTGTTCGGCCGTTCGGCCTCGCAGCTCTCGGCCGTGGAGGCGGCGCAACTGGCGGCGGCGCTCTCCGCTCTGGCCGGCGGCGGCGGGTTCGACCTGATCGGCAACCTGCGCAGCTTCGCCGGCCTCGATCGCCTGGCGCTCGCGGGCGATGCGGCCTCCGGCGTCAGCGTGGCGGGCGGCAAGTACCTGACCGACGACGTCTACCTGGAGATCATCGGCGGCGGCCGGGAAGGCCCGGCCGCGCAGGTGGAGTGGCGCGTGCGGCGCAACCTCTCCATCGTCTCGCGGCTGGCGGGGCAGGGCGACGCCAGGCTTTCGGTGCGCTGGCGGCGGGACTACTGAGGCTAGTGGGTGATGCGCGGGCGCAGCTTGTACTGGCCCGGCTGGAAGTCCTCGAAGATCAGCCCGGTCTGCGGGTGGCCGACCGGCTCGCCGGTCTCGTCCGGCAAGAGGTTCTGCTCGGAGACATAGGCGACGTAGGCGTTCTGCTCGTTCTCCGCCAGCAGATGGTAGAAGGGCTGGTCCTTGTGCGGCCGGATGGCGGCCGGAATGGACTGCCAGTATTCTTCGGTGTTGGCGAACTCCGGGTCGACATCGAAGATCACCCCCCGGAAGGGGTAGACCCGGTGCTTGACGACCTGGCCGATCGCGAACTTGGCGACTCGATCGTTCATGGTTTCCACTATAGCCCGGCCTGTCTGACCGGCAGGTGAACGTAGAGCCTGGCCCCCGCGGTTCAAGTGGCGCCCTTCCGGCGCGAGCCCGGGCTTGCTACCTATGCCGTGAAACGAGGCGCCGCGATCGCGCCTGCATTGGGACGGGACAAGTCCATGACCGAGGCGCGCGAAGCGCCCGGCGGCCAAGTCG
>DASPLZ010000052.1:0-10713 GCA_035627295.1 Phenylobacterium sp.
GGGCGACCGCATCCAGCCAGCGGGCGTAGGCGGCTTCGCGCGGCGCGGGCGGCATGGCGACCTCGACCTCCTCGGCGTCCGGCCGATGGCTGGCGGCGTCCTCCAGGGAGGCGTAGAGGCCCGCGCCCAGCCCGGCGAAGAGCGCGGCGCCGAGGGCGGTCATCTCCTGGAACTCCGCGCGGTGGACCGAGACCCCATTGAGATCGGCCAGCCGCTGGGCGAACCAGGGGCTGCGCGCCATCCCCCCGTCGATCCTCAGCACCGGCGCCTTGAACGCGCCCGGCGCATCGGCCCGCATGGCTTCCAGCAGGTCGCGGGTCTGCAGGGCGCTGGCGTCGAACGCCGCCTGGCAGATCTCCGGCAGGCCGGCGTCGCGGGTGAGGCCGAAGATCGCGCCCCGCGCGTCGGCGTCCCACCAGGGCGCGCCGAGGCCGGTGAAGGCCGGAACCAGCACCACGCCGTGCCCCGCCCTCGCCTTCTGCGCCAGTTCGCCCGCCGCAGCCGGGCCGCCCTCGACGGCCAGGCCCTCGTTCAGCCACTGGATCGCCGCCCCGGCGATGAAGATCGCCCCCTCCAGCGCATAGGTCGGCTTGCCGCCCACCCGTGCGGCGACGGTGGTGAGCAGCCGCGCCCGTGAGGCCGGCGCGGTCTCGCCGGTGTTCAGCAGCAGGAAGCAGCCGGTGCCGTAGGTGGCCTTCATCTGGCCTGGCGCCACGCACCCCTGCCCCATCAGCGCCGCCTGCTGGTCGCCGGCCACCCCACGGATCGGGATCGCCTGGCCGAGGATCGCCGGGTCGGTCTCGCCGTAGTCGTCGGCGCAGTCCTTCACCTGCGGCATCAGGGCCAGCGGCACGTCCAGCAGCTCGGCCATCTCGTCCGACCAGGCCTGCCGCCGCAGGTCGAACAGCAGGGTGCGCGAGGCGTTGGTGGCGTCGGTGGCGTGCACCCGCCCGCCGGTCAGCTTCCAGATCACCCAGGCGTCCATGGTGCCGGCCAGAAGCTCGCCCTTCTCCGCCCGCGCCCGCGCGCCCGGAACGTTGTCGAGCAGCCAGGCGATCTTCGTCCCGGAGAAATAGGGGTCGAGCAACAGGCCGGTGATCGCCGTCACCCGCGCCTCGACGCCCCGCCGGCGCAGGGCGTCGCAGACATCGGCCGTGCGCCGGTCCTGCCAGACGATCGCCTTGTGGATCGGCGCGCCGGTGGCCCTGTCCCAGATCACCACCGTCTCGCGCTGGTTGGTGATCCCGATGGCGGCCACCTCGCCGTCGGCGCCGGCCAGCACTTCGCGCATCACCTCGACGGAGGCGGCGAAGATCTCCTCCGCGTCGTGCTCCACCCAGCCGTCGTCGGGATAGTGCTGCTTCAGCGGCCGCCCCGCCTGGGCCAGCGGTCGGCCGTCCAGGTCGAAGAGGATCGCCCGCGTGCTGGTGGTGCCCTGGTCCAGCGCCAGGATCGTCTTAGCCATCGGAGCCCCTCCCTTGCGGATGTCGCGCCGCGTTTAAGCATGCTTTCATGCGCGCCGGGCAATGTCCCCGCCCAAGCCCGCCCGCACGAGGTTCCTGTTTGAGCGCCGCCGCCATCGCCCAAAGCCTGGTGACCATCGTGCGCAAACGCCCGCAGCGCGAGCGGGACGGGCTCCTGGCCGCCCTCGGCGAGCTCGGCGCGACGGAGCCCGCCTTCGGCCGCGACCGAGTGCATGCGGCTCTCGAGCCCCTGTTCCTCGACCTCGTCTCCCACGCCGAGATGGAGCTGCGCCGGCGCCTCGCCGAACGGCTGGCCGCCTCGGCCTGGGCCCCACGGGGAGTGATTCGCTTCCTCGCCGCCGACGACATCGAAGTCGCACGGCCGGTGATCGCCGAAAGCCCGCTGCTCGACGATGAGGACCTCCTGAAGCTGCTCGCCGAGGCCAGCGTCGAGCACTGCATCGAGGTCGCCGGCCGACACGGCCTGGCCGAGCCGGTCGCCGCCGCCATCATCGCCGCCGGCGAGCCCGCGGTGCTGACCGCCCTGGCCGCCAACGCCACGGCGGCGATCTCAGAGGCCGACATGGCCGCCCTGGTCGAGGCCTCCCGCCCCATTGTCGGCCTGCGCGCGCCGCTGAGCCGGCATCCCAGGCTCAACGACGCCCTGGCCAAGCGGCTGTACGTCTGGGTCGGCGACCAGCTGCGCCAGGCCATCGTCGAGCGCTTCGAGGTCGACCCCGCCGAGCTGGAGCAGCAGATCGAGGGCGCCGTCGACGACGCCGTCGCCGCCCATCCGACGGTCGAGCTCATCGAGAGCGAGCGCAAGCTGGTCGAGAAGCTGGCCGCCGCCCGCCAGCTGCGGTCCGGCTATCTCCTGCGCGCCCTGCGCGAAGGCCGCCTGGTGCTGTTCGAGGCCGCCCTGGTGGAGCTCAGCGGGTTCTCCGCCGAGGCGATCCGCCAGGCCGTCGAGGCGCCGAGCCCGGACCTCCTGGCCCTCGCCTGCCTCGCCGTCGGTGTCGACCGCAGCGCCTTCCCGACCATCCTCGAACTGGTGCGCCAGCTGAATCAGGACCTGCCCGGCGGCGGCGAGGACGGCGCGCGCACCGCCGTGGCCATCTTCGAGGCCTACGCCCCGCAGACCGCCAAGGCGACCTTCGCGCGCCTCGCCGGAGAGGTTTGACAAGCCCGGCCCGCTCGGGCCCTGTCCCGGCCATGCCCGCCGCCCCCCGCCTCGCCTTCCTCGCCAGCGACCGGCCCGAAGCCATCGCCGCGCGCAAGCGCCTGGCCAAGCGCTACGGCGATACGCCCGAGGCGGAGGCCGATGTGCTGGTGGCGCTGGGCGGCGACGGCTTCATGCTGGAGACCCTGCATCGCACGATCGACGGCCGCCGGCCGATCTACGGCATGAACCGCGGCTCGGTCGGCTTCCTGATGAACGAATACGCCGAGGACAACCTGCCGGAGCGGATCGCCGCGGCGGAACAGGCGACCATCCACCCGCTCTCCATGCAGGCGCTGGATCACGAGGGCCGGCACTACGCGGCCCTGGCGATCAACGAGGTCTCGCTGCTGCGCCAGACCCGCCAGACGGCCAAGCTGGCCATCACCATCGACGGCAAGGTGCGGATGCCGGAGCTCTCCTGCGACGGGGTGATGGTGGCCACGCCCGCCGGCTCGACGGCCTATAATCTCTCGGCCCACGGGCCGATCATCCCGCTGGACGCCAAGGTGCTGGCCCTGACGCCGATCAGCGCCTTCCGCCCGCGGCGCTGGCGGGGCGCCCTCCTCTCCCACACCGCCAAGGTCCGCATCGAGGTGCTGGAGGCCGACAAGCGGCCGGTCAGCGCGGTGGCCGACAACTTCGAGGTCCGGCGCGTGGCGCGCGTCGACATCGTCGAGGACCGCTCGGTCGGCCTGACCATGCTGTTCGACGCCGGCCGCAGCCTCGAGGAGCGGGTGCTGGCGGAACAGTTTTCCGTCTGATTTCCGCCTCATCCGTTGTTAACCCGACCGCGCTTAACCTAACGGCGGTACGCAATGGGAGTCGTGCGGTGAGCAACAATCCGGGTCAGGTCATTCAGGTGCCCAACACCCTTCGCCTGAAGGTCGGCGGCCGCTTCGGCTCGATCGATCCGAGCGCCATCGCCAAGGCCGAGGCCGCGCTGAAGAGCCTGGCCGGCAACTTCTCCCAATGGCTGCAGGACGAGCTCGACAAGCTGGAGGCCGCCCGCCAGCGCATCCGCGCCGAGGGGATCACGCCGGACACCACCGAGCAGCTCTATTTCCGCGCGCACGACCTGAAGGGCCTGGGCGCCACCTACGAGTTCCCGCTGGTCACCCGCATCGCCGCCTCGCTCTGCAAGCTGATCGACAACACCGAAAAGCGCGCCGCCGCCCCGATGGTGCTGATCGACGCCCACATCGACGCCATCAAGGCCGCCGTCCGCGACGACATCAAGACCGACACCCACCCGGTCGGCCGGGTGCTGATCCAGGAACTGGAACGCCGCGTCGCCGAGCACGCGGCGGGCTGACCTCACATTCCGATCATTCCCGCGAAAGCGGGAACCCAGGCGCTTATCGAAGGGCGTCGCGCGTTCGTGGCTGAAAAGCCTGGATCCCGCTTTCGCGGGGATGAGCGCAGGTGAAGCGCTCACATCACTGAAGACAGCGGCTCGGCCACCTCGCCGTAGCCGGCGTTCACCGGCAGGGTGAGCACGCGCCCCTCCGGCCGGTCCTCGATCTGCGGCTCCACCGTCACCAGCGTGCGCGCCTTGGCCGCCGCGATGGTCGCCGAGGCCGAGTCGCTCTCGGCCAGCAGCTGCAGGTTCATCCGCGTCGGGAAGATCACCTTGCGCTCGCCCGCCGCCGCCAGCCGCAGCGCCTCCTTGGGGGCGATCCATTCGGCGTCCACGGTCTCGCGCCCGTCGCAGACCGCCAGCTGGTCCGGCGGGGCGACCACGGCGTAGAACCAGGTGTCGAAGCGCTTGGGCGTCAGTGGCGGGGTGATCCAGCGGGCGAAGACCGCCAGCTCGCCCAGGTCGATCTCGACGTCCAGCTCTCGCACCACGTCGAGGAACCGCCGCTCGCCACGATCCACCGCCAGACGGGTGTCCAGGTGGCAGGCTTCCTCCGGGATCGGCCCGCCGTCGCGCCGCCGACCGACCAGCACGCCGGCCTCCTCGAACACCTCGCGGATCGCCGCGATGCGCAAGGGCCGCTGGACCTCGTCGAGCGCCTCCCAGCCCAGAGCGTGCCCGGCCCAGGCCGGGTCCTCGTCACCCGGGTGCGACTTGCCCCCCGGAAACACCAGGGCGCCGGAGGCGAAATCGATCTGGTGGTGCCGGCGCACCATCAGGACCTCGAACTGCGGTTCGTCCCGCAGCAGCAGGATGGTGGCGGCCGGGCGGATCGGGACATCGTTCATCCCGAAAGCTTGGCGGCCCGCCGCCGGGGCGGCAAGCCTTACCCTGCGTCAGCCGACCTTGGCGAGACGCTTGGGCTGGCCGCGGCTGACACGGTCCATCTTGTCGAGCAGGTAGTCCACGTCCTCGCGGCCGGGCAGCTGGCCCTGGGTCATGTAGCGCTGCAGCATCAGCTGCTGGAAGCGCTCGGGCGAGGCGTCCACCGCTTCACCCTCCAGCGCGTGGAAGGTGTCCACCGCCGCGCGGAAGGCCGAGAAGAGGCGCGCCGGCAGCCCGGCCCGCTCATAGATGGCCCGCAGGCCCAGGGGACCTGCGTCATGGATCATCAGCCAGGTGCGGTGATGCGGCACGCCCGCCAGCTCAGCCACGCCCCACTCGAAGAAGGTGAAATGCCCGTGCGCCGCGGCCCGCAGCAGCAGCGAGGGCGAAAGCCGGCCGGCGCGGTTCAGGTGGCCGACGAAGGCGCGGATGTCGGAGGCGCGGCCCGCCTGGTCAACCAGGTCGATGGTCGCCCGCTCCTTGGCGCCCAGCGCGATCTGCAGCGCCAGTTCCGGGGAGACCGCCTGGTGGTTCAAGAGGTGGTCGCGCAGCTCGTCGCCCACCATGTCGATCAGCCGCTCAGTGACCGACATCGGCAGCACCTGGCGATAGGCCACCGCCGCCAGCACCCGCTCGGACTGCTCGAAGCGGGCGATCACGCCCTGCAATGAGCGCTCGTTGAAGCAGGCGTTGTCGTTGGCGCAAGCGGTCTCGACCGCGGCCTCGACCCCGTGCTCGACGATGGCGCCGGTCACCTTTTCAGAAAGCTGTGGACGCTGCGCGATCGCCACCTGCCGCACTGGGTCGGCCAGGCGCACGATCTCAACCAAATCCTCGTCGTCGAACGCCGGCGAGAAGTTCAGCACCGGCAGGGCGATGGACTCCACGTCCCGGGCCAGCTTCAGCGCCACGTCCCGCGGCACCAGGGGCGAGGAGCGCAGCGTGACCGCCAGCGCCCGGCGCACCAGCTCGGCCGCGTCCGCCGCCATCACACGCAGGATTTCGTGAGCCTTTTCGCGATCTTCGTCGGACAACTTCTCACGGTCGATGGTGCGGCACAGCTTGTGGGCGATCATTGCCCGCTCATCGACGTTGGCGCTCCTGATGAGCGCGCGGATATCCTCGTCGGTGAGCGCGGTCCGCGTGGTCGACATGGCCGAAAGACACCCCCAGAATCGGCGTTCGGCCCTGATCATGCCGCGTTAGGCTTAACGATCGCTTGCGTTCGCTCATGAGTTGTTAAGGACGCCGCGTAAGCCCTCGCAAACTTGCCCCGGTTAGCTTCCCCGCTTGCGTTGGGGAGCGTCCCTTGAATTCAGCGATCATCAGTCTGCCGCCCGCCGGCTCGGGCGGGCGCAATGTGACCCAGCAGGCGCTGGAGGCGCAGAGCGCGCTGCTGCCCTATGCGCTCGGCGTGTTCGGGATCGGCCTGCCGATCTTCGTCTGGGTCGGCTCGCACGCGGTCGAGCCGCAGGCGATGGTCTTCAGCCTGGCGATCTTCGCGATCGGCTGGGGCCTCTTCTACGCCGCGGTGAACTGGATCCGGAAGAACGGTCGCGACGACGTGCGCCGCCGCGCCTGGGTGCATCTGGGCGGCGGCCTGGTCTGGGTCGGCGCCATCACCCAGATCACCCTGTTCGCGCTCCAGGCCGGGCCGGCGCAGGGCATGCTCCTGTGGCTCGCCCTCGGCGCGGCGGTGATCGTCACCTTCTTCACAACGCCCTGGCTGCTCAGCCTGCTGACCATCGGGCCGGCGGCCGCGGCCGCGCCGCTGATCGCCCTGTGGCTCTTCGGCGACCGCGCATCCTATTCCGCCGGCGCCGGGGCCTACGCCCTGGCCCTCGCCCTGGCCCTGGTGATGAACCAGATGATGCGCCGCCAATTCCAGCTGGCCGCCGAGCGCGAGACCCTGATCGGTGAGCGCGCCGCGATGCTCACCGAGGCCGAACGCCTGGCCCGATCCAAGTCCGACCTGGTGGCCACCCTCTCACACGAGATCCGCAACGGCCTGGCGGGCGTCGCCTATGTGCTGGCGGGCGCCGCTGGCCGCTCGGCCCGGGCCGCGCCCTCCCGCGAGCAGCTCTCCGCCGCCCTCGACGCCACCAACGACCTGATCGCCGTCCTCAACACCACCCTGGACTCCGAAACCGCGGAGGCCGGCCGGCTGGCGGTGGAGACCTCGGCCTTCGACCCGGTGGCCCTGGTCGAGGACGTGGTGCTGCTGAACCGCCCGCAGGCCCAGGCGCGCGGCCTGGAGCTCTCGCTGCACATCGCCCCCGAGCTGATCGACGCGGAGGGCGGCGGCGTGGTGGCCGACCCAGTGCGCACGCGCCAGATCCTCGGCAACCTCGTGGCCAACGCCATCAAGTACACCGTCCGCGGCCGGGTCGAGGTGCGGGTCGAGCTGGCCGAGAAAAGCCGCCTCGTGGTCGAGGTGGCCGACACCGGCCCCGGCCTGACCGCCGATGAGATCGTCCAGGCCTTCGAACCCTTCGCGCGCATCGGCCGGACCGCCGCCGGGGTGCCTGGGGCGGGCCTTGGCCTCTCCCTCTCGCGCCAGCTCGCCCGGCTGATGGGCGGCGAGGTGACCGGCGAGGGCGCCAGCGGCGTCGGCAGCTGCTTCCGCCTGACGCTGGTCTACGACAGCGCCGCCCTGATCGGGGCCGAACGGACGCGGGCCGAGGCGCCGGCCGCGGCGGGCCGCCTGCGCGTCCTGGTGACCGAAGCCGACGGGCTCTCGGCCGCCATGCTGCGCGCGGTGCTGGAGCAACTGGGCCACCAGGTGGTGCAGGCGCACGACGGCGCCCGCGCGGCCGAGCTCGCGCGCATCTGCGACTTCGACCTGATCGCCGTCGACAGCCGTCTGGCCGACCCGCCGGCCGCCAAGGTGATCGACGCGCTGAAGGACCGGGCCCGGCTGCTGGCCATCATCGGCGGCGAGCCGGGCGAGGCCGAAGCCTGCCTGGCCGCCGGGGCGACCGCCGTGCTGCGCCGCCCGGTCAGCGTCGCCGGCGTCGCGCGCGGGGTGGCGGAGGCCATGGCGCTGTCATCGCGCCGCGCTCGCGCCGTCGCCTGACCCTTTGCGGCGCGCGGCCGGCGCGCCACAATGCCCCTCAACAAAGAGGGGAAACGCATGCTCGAAGGTCTGAAGGTGGTGGAGTTCGCCACCTATATCGCCGCCCCCGGCGCGGCCGGCATCCTGGCCGAATGGGGCGCCGAGGTGATCAAGGTCGAGCGCCCGGAAGGCGACCCGATGCGCGACTTCCTGGCCCACACCAAGACCGAGATGGGCGCCAACCCCACCTTCGACCTCGACAACCGCGGCAAGCGGGCGATCGTGCTGGACATCTCCAAGCCCTCGGCCCGGGACGCCCTGGCCAAGCTGGCGAGCGAGGCGGACGTCTTCCTCACCAATGTCCGCCCCGGCGCCTTGAAGCGGAACGGCCTCGACTACGAGACCCTTAAGGCCGCCAACCCCGGGCTGATCTACGCCATCGTCACCGGCTACGGCCTGGAGGGGCCTGAGGCGCACCGTCCCGGCTTCGACGTCGCCGCCTTCTGGGCCCGCGCGGGCGTGGCCCGCCTGACGATCCCCAAGGACATGGAGCCCTTCGGCCTTCGCACCGGGACCGGCGACCACGTGACCGCGCTTTCCACCGTCTCGGCGATCCTGGCGGCGGTGGTCGAGCGCGGCCGCACCGGCAAGGGCCGGCTGGTGGAGACCTCGCTGCTACGCTCGGGCGTCTACGCCATCGGCTCGGACCTGGCGATCCAGCTGCGTTTCGGCCGGGTGGCCTCAACAAAGCGCCGGTCCGGCCCGACCGACCCCATCGGCAACTTTTTCAAGAGCCGCGACGAGCGCTGGTTCGTCGTCCTGCCACGCCAGCAGCACCGCGACTGGCCGGCCATCGTCGGCGTCGCCGGCCGGCCGGAGCTGCTGGAAGATCCGCGCTTCACGACCGGCCGCCTGCGCCGCGAGCACACCGAGGCCCTGGTCGCCGAGCTCGACAAGGGCTTCACCAGCATGGATTTCGCCGAGATCGCCCGCCGCATGGACGAGGCCGACCTCGTCTGGTCCCCCGCCCAGACCGCCGCCGACGTCGCCGACGACCCGCAGGCCATCGCCTCCGGCTGCTTCGTGGAGATCGAGGGCGAGGACGGCCAGCGCTTCCGCTCGCCGGCCACCCCGGCGCGGTTCCCGGAGGAGCCGGAGCGCGTCTTCCACCCGGCCCCGGCCCTGGGCGCCCACACCCGCGAGGTGCTGGGCGAACTCGGCTACGCCGCGGACGCCATCGACGCCATGTACGCCGAGGGCGCTGCAGCCTAGCTGCGGTCCTTGGCCTCCGAGAGCATCTTCAGCATCTCCGAGGTGAACAGCGAGCCGGTGGCGCGCAGGGAGGAGGAGGTGTCGACCGGCTGGGAGCCGCGCAGGATCATGTTCACCAGCACCTCCTGCTCGCCGATGCGGTCGCGGTTGCGGGCGCTGGCGTACTGGATGAAGCCGGCGTCCGGGGCCGGCGCGCTGCGGACCGGCGGGGCGGCCCCGCTCTTGGTCAGGTTGGCGTAGACCTCGGCCACCGTCCTCGGCTGACCATTGCGGTAGAAGATGCTGCGGTTGGCTGCCGCCGCAGCGGGGAACAGCGAGGCCGCCGCGACCCCGGGCCGGCTCTGCATCGCCTCGATCAGCTTGGCCGAGCCCTGCGGCCCCAGGAAGTGGGCGGCGTAGAGCTCTCCCGCCGTCGGCGCGCGCCCGGTGCGGCCCTTCAGGTAGGAGGCGTGGTCGGAGGTCAGCTCGCCGGCCATCAGCGAGGCGGCGTGCGGGTCGAGCTTCAGGTCCAGCACCGCCCGCCGCGCGGCGTTGTCGGACACGCGGTAGCGGCCGTCCGAGCCCCTCTCGATGAGGTCGGCGTAGCGGGCGTAGCCGTACTTGGCCCCATGGCGCTTCAGGGTCGCCAGCCAGGTCTGGTCAACGAACTGGAAGAGGCCGGCGGCCGACGAGGTCGGGGCCTTGGCTTTGGGGTTGTAGCCGCTCTCGCGCCCGGCCGTGCGCATCAGGAACGAGAAGTCGACGCCCGTGGCGTTTGAAGCGCGCTGGATCGCGGCTTCGACGACTCCCTTAAGTCCCTGGATGGCCATGATCCCGGAGTCCTGCCGCGACATGGTTAATTCGGCGCTAACCAATGTCCCTTGAGAATTGCTCGCAAAACTCTTGACGTTAGGTCAAGTCGGGCGCACCTCTTGGTCGTGAAACAATGTTTCTGGATCGCAATGACGATCCAAGGGAGGTCTGCATGGTGCTTCGCGGTTTCCACCCCACCCTCTTCGACGCCCGCCCGGCCCGCGCGCCCTCGCGCGGGGTGGTCATCGGCGTCGGCGTCTCGATCGCCGTGCACATAGCCGCCGGCCTTTGGATCGTCGCGCAGCGCTTCGTCGCCCCGCCCGAGCGCCCCGCCCCGGCTGAGCGCATCGTCGAGGTCGAGATCTGGCAGCCGCCGACGGTGAAGCCGCCGTCCCAGCCGCAGGAGCAGGTGAGCCGCCCGCGCCCGCCGCAGGCCACCGTCCCCTCGCCGATTCCGCCGATTCCCACCCATGTCGCCGACCCGGTCGACCCGATCATCCGCTCGCCCACAATCGTCTTCGATCCGCCGGCTGATCCGCCGGTCATCGCCGACCCGCCCCGCAAACCGTTCATCGAAGGCGCGACCTGGCTGAAGAAGCCCGGCGCGCGGGAATTCGAACGCTTCTATCCCGAGCGCGCCATCCGCCGCGGGATCGAGGGCCAGGCC
>DASPLZ010000053.1:0-6524 GCA_035627295.1 Phenylobacterium sp.
GCCCGGCGCGATCCCGGCGGGGGCGGCGAGCTGGACCTTGCCGCAGCCCGCGCGGAGCGCCGCCTCGGCCGCCAGCTTCAGCGCGCCCGGCGCCTGTCGCGAGCCGCCGACGATCAGCACCCGGCCGCGGGCCTCCTTGTCGGCCTGGACGCCCAGAGGCGGCAGCGGATGGCGGCGGAGGAGCTCGGGCGTCAGCGGGTCGGGCATGGGGGTCCGGAGAGGGCGCGCATCCGGAATTCGCCCTGGCCTTGAGGGGTTCCGTCGGCCGCGCTACTCGTTGTGATATTTTTGCCACATACGCCATTGCGTGACCGCAGGTCTCCTCCCAACTAGAAGGACGTGCAGTTTCCCTACGCAGAGGCCGATTTGGCGCGCGATCCCTATGCCGAGCTGGGCGTCTCCAGGAGCGCCAGCGCCGACGAGATCCGGAAGGCGTTCCGCAAGCTCGCCAAGGCCAACCACCCCGACACCAACCCCGGCGACAAGGCCGCCGAGGAGCGCTTCAAGCGCGTCTCGGCGGCGTTCGACATCGTCGGCGACGCCGACAAGCGCAAGAAGTTCGACGCCGGCGAGATCGACGCCGACGGGCGCGAGACCATGCGCGGGTTCGGCGGCGGCGGGCCGTGGGGCGCCCAGGGCGGGCCGCAGGGCGGCTTCCGCGCCGAGGGCTTCGAGAACATCGACCTTTCCGACCTCTTCGGCGACATCCTGGGCCGCGGGCGCGGCGGCGCGCGGGGCGGCCCCCAGGGCTTCGGCGGGGCCGGCTTTTCCATGCGCGGCTCGGACGTGCGGGCCCGGCTCGACATCGACCTGGAGGAGGCGATCCTCGGCGGCAAGAAGCGCATCGCCTTCTCCGACGGGCGGACGCTGGACGTCACCATCCCCAAAGGCGCGAGCGACGGCCAGACCCTGCGGCTGAAGGGCCAGGGCCAGGAAGGCCGCGGCGGGGCGGGCGACGCGCTGATCGAGCTTCGGATCAAGCCGCATCCGGTGTTCCGCATCGAGGGCGCGGACCTCGTCATGGACCTGCCGGTCTCGGTTCCCGACGCGGTGCTGGGCGGCAAGGTGGAGGCGCCGACCCCGGAGGGGCCGGTGCAGCTGACCGTGCCCAAGGGCGCCAACTCCGGCCAGCGGCTGCGGCTGAAGGGACGGGGGCTCGCCGACGGCGCAGGCCGGCGCGGCGACCTCTTCGCGCGGCTGCAGATCACCCTTCCGGATCAGCCGGACGAGGCGCTGGTGGCCTTCGCCGAGGAGTGGCGCAAGCAGCGGCCCTATGCGCCGAAGCGGCGCTGACGGGGTTTGGCGAAACCAAACACTTCTTATATCTTCAACGGTATGACGAGGCTTCGACTCCCAAGGAGGTTGATCGGCCTATGACGTCCTCCGCGAAGAAGCTCGGCGCCGCCTCCCGGCGGCCGCCGGAGGGCCGCATGGCGGCCAGCCTGACCGCGCGCGAACTGGCCGATGTGGGGCGCCGCGCCGGACTGGCGGCGCGGCGTGAACTGGCCGAGGCGGGGATCACGGTGGCGGCGGTGCGTGACGGAAAGCCCGTCTGGGTCCGGCCCGACGGCAGTGTCGAACCCGCGACCTGGGACCAGGTGAGAGCCGGCTATCCCGGCTGACCGTCCGCGCCTGACGGTGATCGCCGGGCCGAACGGTTCCGGCAAGACGACCCTGACCCGACAGATCTTCGCCGAGGGCCGAGGTCTCGGCGAATACATCAATCCGGACGAGATCGCGCTCGGCCTCTCAGGCGGAATGGCCGAGCGCTCCCGCGCCGCGCAAGCGGAGGCGGATCGCCGCCGCGCCGCCGCACTGGCCGCCGGCCGCAGCTTCGCCTTCGAAACTGTGATGTCGCATCCCAGCAAGCTGGACGTGATGCGCGAGGCGCGCGCCCAGGGCTATGAGTTCACCCTCTACTTCGTGGGTTTGAATCATCCCTACCTGAACATCGACCGGGTGCGGGCGCGCGTGAGGCGGGGCGGGCACGACGTGCCGGAAGACCGCATCCTGGGGCGCTACGAACGAACCATGGCGTTGCTGCCGACCGCGTTCGAAATCGCTGACCGGGCGTTCGTCTTCGACAACACCGACAGCGAGCCGGCGCACGTACTGCGTCTGGTCGTGGCCAAGCAGCGGGGCAAGCTCATCGAGCTCTGGCCGCCCGTGCCGGACTGGGTGCACGAGCGGCTGCTGTCGAAGCTCGGCGCCTAGCCGACGTGGTCCTCGCGGATCGTCTTCCTGGCGAACCAGAAGAGGAAGAAGGCGAAGAAGCCGGCGCAGGTGGAGACGATCAGCGCCCAGCGCACGCCCTCGTTCTTGCCCATGCCCATGCCGATGGCGAAGAAGTCCGAGAGGGCGCCGACGGCCAGCGGGCCGAGGCCCAGGCCGATCAGGTTGATGATGAACAAGAGGATCGCCGCGGCGGTGGCGCGCATATGCGGCGGCACCACGCTCTGGCCGGTGGCGTAGACCGGGCCGTACCAGAGCGAGCCCAGGAGGCCGTTGAAGGCCAAGAGGATCATCGCGCCGGTGGCGGTCGGCAGGTTGATGGCGATGATGTAGATCGGCACCGACAGCAGCGAGGCGACAGCCGGGGCGATCATGTAGCCGCGCAGGTCCTTGGAGCCGAACTTGTCGGCCAGCCAACCGCCGAGGAACGAGCTGATCGCGCCGGAGACCCCGCCCAGGATGCCGAGCGCCAGGCCCAGGAAGCCGAGGGGGCCGAGGCCGAAGCTGCTGGCCAGGCCGTTGATCTCCTCGGCGTGGTTCCTGAGGAAGAACGAGGCGGTGAACGGGGCGTGGCCGTAGCCGATGAAGGCCTTGATGGCCGCGGCGAAGGCGATCAGCCAGAAGGTCCGCTTGCCGGCCAGGTATTTCATGGTGACGCCGAAGGTGGCCGAGCCGGCGATGCGGGCGGCCTCCAACTGCTTGGAGAGCAGCTTGCGCGGCTCCTTCAGGGTGGTGATCGAGAGGATGGCGAAGAGGATGCCGGGCACGCCGGCCACCAGGAAGGCCATGCGCCAGCCATAGGCGTCGGCCACCAGGCCGCCGATGACGAGGCCGGCCAGGCCGCCGATGGGCGTGCCCATCGAGTAGAAGGCCAGCGCCGAGGCGCGCTTTTCCTTCGGCACATAGTCGGCGATCAGCGAATGGGCGGGCGGCGTGCAGCCGGCCTCGCCGATGCCGACGCCGATGCGCGCGGTGACCAGCTGGACGAAGTTCTGCGCGGCGCCCGAAAGCGCGGTGAACCCGCTCCAGACCAGCACCGAGGTCCCGATGATGATCGGCCGGTTCTTGCGTTCGGCCAGGCGCGCGATCGGGATGCCCAGGAAGGTGTAGAAGATCGCGAAGGCCAGGCCGCTCATCAGCCCAAGCTGCCAGTCGAGCAGCTGCAGCTCGTTCTTGATGGGCTCGGCCAGGATGTTGATGATCGCCCGGTCGAGGAAATTGACGATGTAGATGCCGAGCAGCAGGAACATCGCGTACTGGGTGTAACCGGCCGAGAAGGGCGCGGCGTGGGCGGGCGGTTCGGCGACGGTGACGGGTTCCGGCCCATCCGGCGCGGCGGTGGCGTCGGTCATCTGAAATCTGTTCCTTCCCGGGGACTGAAATCGGTTTTTGTCGTTATGCGGCCACTGTAGACGGCCTTTGATGGTGCTCGGCAAGGGCGCCGCCGGATTTTCCAAGGAGCAGCGTTATGGAGATCGTCGTCGGCACCAAGCGGTGGTCCACGTGGTCGCTGCGGCCGTGGCTGGCGCTCAAGCGCACCGGCGCGCCCTTCGCCGAAACGGTGGTCCAACTCCGTCAGGCCGAGAACACCGAGGCGGCGATCCTGCCGCATTCGCCCAGCGGCCTGGTCCCGGCGCTGAAGGACGGCGGCCTCACCGTCTGGGACTCGCTGGCGATCTGCGAATACCTGGCCGAGCGGCTCCCCGACGCGCAGCTCTGGCCGGCGGAGACCGGCGCTCGGGCGCTGGCGCGGGCGACCGCGGCGGAGATGCACTCGGGCTTTCCGTCCCTGCGCGGCGAATGCCCGATGGACATCGGCCTGCGCCGCGTGGCCGAGCTTTCGCCGGCCACCCAGAAGGACATCGGCAATATCGTGCGCCGCTGGAACGGGCTGCTGGCGCGCTCGGGCGGCCCGTTCCTGTTCGGCGGCTGGACGATCGCCGACGCCTTCTACACGCCGGTGGCGACGCGGTTCCGGAGCTATGGCGTGCATCCCTCCGACTATGGCGACGAGGGCGCGGCGGGCGAATACTGCGAGCGCCTGCTGGAGACGCCGGAGTTCCTGGAATGGGAGCGGGACGCGCTGGCCTAGTCGGCGGCCGAGCCCGGCCGTTCTAGCCGTCCTCGGCTTCGACGCGCCGGCGGATGTCGTCGTAGGCCGCCACGACCAGGGCGGCGAGGGCGGCCTCGTCGATCGGCTGGCCCCAGCGCAGCTTCACATGCCGCATGCGCCGGCCGGCGCCTTCGAGCAGGCCCGCCGGGTCGGGAAGGTCCGCGCCGTGGAAGAAGCCGATGCTGGCATGGAAGCTGAACGCATTGACATAGGCGAAGGCCGCGCCCTCCACGCAGGCCGTCGGGCAGCCGTCATGGAGGAGTTCGCGGACGTCCGGGCCGCAGGCGCGCACGCGCGCGAACCAGCGCTGGGCCAGCCGTCGCAGGATGTGCTCGGGCGAGGCGAACCAGGCCTCCACAGCCGGATGGAGCGGGAGGCCGCCCAGAAGGCGAAAGAGTTCGCTCACGGCCTCGTCCGGCCGGCGGACGGCCGCGCCGGCGCCGGGCTCAGCAGACCGGGCACTCGTCGATGTCCTCGGTCGCCTCGTAGGTCCGCCGAACGATCTCCTCGAGCACAGCGGCATCCACGTCGGCGAGCTTGTTCAGATAGAGGCAGGCCTTGGAGCGCTTGTGCTTGCCGAGCCTTTCGAGCAGGGCGTCGTACTCGGGGAAGCCGCCGACATAGAGCACCAGACTGGCCGCGCGCGGCGAGAAGCCCGTACGGCACATGTCGCCCTCGTGGCCGCTGGCGTAGCGGTAGTGATAGCTGCCGAAGCCGATGATCGAGGGGCCCCACATCACCGCCGGCTCGCCGGTGACCCGCTCCATGATCGCCCGCAGGGCGAGGCCGTCGGCCCGGCGCAGCGGATGTGCGACGCCCCCCAGGAAGGCGTCGACGCTCGCCTCGGTGGGCCTGGTCTTGACCTCGGCCATGCGCGCTCCCGGTCGACCGACGCCGAACGCCTCAGCTGGACCTCGGCGTCGCCGCTGGCGATCATTTCCCTTCAGGGGATAGTAGAGGCAGAAATCGTCCAGCAGGCCAAGGTCTCGCCGGCTCAGGCCTCGGCGCGACACGCCGTCGCTGGAACCCGGCCGCCGACTTCGCCTAGAAGGGAAGCCTCGACCGGGGGCGCCATGCTGAACTGGATCTACGACGTGTGGGGCCCCGTGTTCGGGCCGCTCCGGCTGTTCGATTCCTTCTTCTTCCTGGCGGCGGCGGGTTTTGCGGCCTGCGCCCTGGCGACCTGGGCGATCCTGCCGAAGCTCTGGCGGTTCCTGCCGACCGACCGGGGCCGGGCCTTCGCGGTGAACGCCGAGCAGAGCGTCGGCAAGCCGCTGAGCTGCGGGGTGATCTTCGTCGGGGTCTTCGCCGTGGCGGCGCTGATCTTCATCCCGCTGGATGCGCGGTGCCTGTGGCTCGTCCCCTTCGTGCTGGCGGCCATGGTGGTGGGCTATTTCGACGACCGGCGGGGCGGGTTCTCGGAATACCAGCTGGCGGCGATGGACGCGGTGCTGGCGCTGGGCGCGGCCTGGGCGGTGCTGGGGCTGGAGCCGGCGACCCTCTGGCTGCCGGGCTGGAAGGACACTCTGGTGCTGCCGCCGTGGATGGCCATCCCGCTGGCCACCGGGGTGATCTGGCTCTCCATCAACGCCACCAACTGCTCGGACGGGGTGGACGGGGTCTCCGGCAGCCTGACGGCGACGGCGATCATCATCTTAGGGGGCCTGCTCTACACGGTGATCGGCAACGCCGAGGTGGCGGGGCACCTCTCCATTCCGGTCAATCCGGAGGGCGCCAGCTGGGCGATCATGGCCTTCCTGATGGTCGGCGCCATCTCCGGCTACCTCTGGTACAACGCCGCCCCCAGCCAGGCGCTGATGGGCGACGCGGGCTCCCGGCCGATCGGCCTTTTGATCGGGGCGCTGGTGATGGCCACCAACAACCCGCTGTTCCTGCTGTTGGTCGGCTCGGTGATCCTGTTCAACGGGGCGACCGGGCTGGTGAAGGTGGCGCTGCTGCGCTTCTTCGGGGTGCGCCTTTTCGGCAGCATCCGCTTTCCGCTGCACGACCATTGCCGCAAGGAGCTCGGCTGGTCGAACACCCAGGTGCTGGTGCGCTTCATGCTGCTGCACCTGGGACTCTCGGCCCTCTTGGTGATCCTGGCGTTGAAGGTGCGCTGACGTTGAATCGTCCCCCGCAAAGCGGGGGAGGATTTTTTTGTGGGCGCCTAGCGGGCCAG
>DASPLZ010000054.1:0-2219 GCA_035627295.1 Phenylobacterium sp.
GGGGTCGAGCAGCCAGCCGATGACGTGACCCTCTCCGGGCATCAAATCCTCCTTGCGCCCGCCAACCCTTCGCCGCCGCGGCGGTTCCGCGGCGCGGAGGGACCCTGCGTGGTTCGAGACGCGGCTTCGCCGCTCCTCACCATGACGAGGGTGTGCTGACCTCGTCATCCTGAGGAGCCCGCGCGAGCGGGCGTCTCGAAGGACGCAAAGAGCGCCTCAACCTCAGCCCGGCCCGCGCCGCCACGGAATCCGCCGGGCGATCCTGACGCCCTCGGCTGCCATGTCGCAGGCGTAGGCCAGCACCTCCACCCCGGCGTCGGCCGCGCGCTCCAGCGCCCTGGCGAAGGTCGGGTCCAGTTCATGGCAGGCGGCGAAGCTCTCGCAGTCGCCCCGCTGGACGATGAACAGGACCACCGCCCGGTCGCCGGCGGCGGCCATGTCCTCCAGCTCCTGCAGGTGCTTCGACGAGCGCGCGGCCACGCAGTCGGGGAATTCCGCCAGCCCGGGCGTGCGCGAGAGGTGGCAGTTCTTCACCTCCAGCCAGCAGTCCGGCCGCCCCTCGCCCTGCAGCAGGAAGTCGACGCGGCTGGCGCGGCCGTACTTCACCTCGCGCCGCACGCTGTCGTAGCCGGCGAGCTCGGGGATCGCGCCCGCCGCCAGGGCCTCGGCCACCAGGCGGTTGGGGTGCATGGTGTTGACGCCCACCGGCGCCCCGTCGATCTCCACCAGCTCAAGCGTGTGGGCGAGCTTGCGCTTGGGGTCGTCCGACTTCGAGAGCCAGACCGGCAGGCCGGCCATGTTCAAGCCCAGCATGGCGCCCGGGTTGGGGCAGTGGGCGGTGACCTCGGTCCCGTCCTCCAGCACGCAGTCGGCGAAGAAGCGCTTGTAACGCTGCTTAAGGCGGCCGCGGATCAGCGGTTGCGGGAAGTCCATGGGCGGGGCTACTCCGGCAAGACGAGCCCACATAGGAAGGATCGGCGGCGATGGCGAGCGAGGAGCGGGTGACCGCCGCGGTGCTGGTGATCGGCGACGAGATCCTCTCGGGCCGCACCCAGGACACCAACACCAGCTACATCGCCCGCTATCTCGGCACCTTCGGGGTCGACCTGGCCGAGGCGCGGGTGGTGCCGGACGTGCACGAGGAGATCATCGCCGCGCTGAACGCCCTGCGGGCGCGCTACGACTACGTCATCACCACCGGCGGCATCGGTCCGACGCACGACGACATCACCGCCGACGCGGTGGCCGCCGCCTTCGGGGTGGAGCTCTACGAGCACCCGGAGATTCTGGAGATGCTGCGCGCCCGCTGGGGCGAGCCGAACGCGGCGCGGCGGCGGATGGCGCGGGTGCCGGTGGGCGGGACGCTGGTGAAGAACCCCGTGCAGGGCCCGCCCGGCTTCACCATCGGCAATGTGTTCACCCTGGCCGGCGTGCCGGTGATCATGCGCGGCATGTTGGAGGACGTCGGGCCGAGGCTGAAGGGCGGCAAGGTGACGGTCTCGCGGACGGTGCGGGTCGAAGGCTCCGGCGAGGGGCAGATCGCCGCCCCGCTGGAGACCCTGGCCAAGGCGCACCCGGCCCTGTCGCTGGGCAGCTATCCGTTCTTCGGGCCGGAGGGCTACGGCTCCAACCTGGTCATCCGCGGGCGCGATGCGGACGAGGTGGCCGCGACGGTGGACGAACTGATCGCCGCCCTCGATGCGGCCGGGGTGGCCAAGGCCTTCGAGGTGGCCGGGACCTAAAAGTCCTGGAGCGCCGACCGGCGTTTCGCGCGGGGAGGCCTTGCGTGGTTCGAGACGCGCTTCGCGCTCCTCACCATGACGAGCTATTTGCTGACTTCGTCATCCTGAGGAGCCCGCGAATGCGGGCGTCTCGAAGGACGCAAGGCCGACCAGCGAACCGTGAGGGACCTAGCGTCCGACGAAGAGGCCGACGGCCGAGGCGCTGGCCATGCCGACGACCACGCCCGGCCAGCCCGCCACTAGATAGCCGATGCAGGCGAACACCAGCGACATCGGCCAGACGATGCGCACGCCCTTGGACAGGGCGTCGATGCAGCGCAGCGCCACCACGCCAGCGGCGACGCCGAGCACCACCCAGCCCACGATCAGGGCCACGGTCGTTGTCCAGGCCGGCAAGGCCATTTGCAGGACGCCCCCGAGAAATAACGGCGTAGTCTGGAATCTCCCGCGCGAACAGGGGCTTAACAATCTAGGTTT
>DASPLZ010000055.1:0-2225 GCA_035627295.1 Phenylobacterium sp.
GCGATCAGCCGGGGCTGCGGCGCCAGCAGCGGCTCCAGCAGGTGGGCGGCCAGCCAGCGGACCACCGGAACCGCCACCCCGTCGCCGACCAGATGCAGGCCGGCGGTCTCGGCGCGGGGCAGGCGGTAGCCCTCCGGCAGGCCCATCAGCCGCGCACCCTCGCGGGCGGTGAGCCAGCGCGAGCGGACCTCGCCGGCCTCGACCACCAGCAAGAGCTGGCGGGACGAGCCGCCGCGCGGCGTGCGCAGGCAGCCGGCCAGGCCGTCGAAGCGGGCCTCGGCGCGCTGGACCCGCCGGCCGCCCTCGCGGCGGACGCGGCGGTAGACCGCGCCCACCTGGCGTCCGGGCGAAGCCTCGGCGGCCTCGAGGCGCGCGCGATGCAGCGGCGACATCTGGTCGACGAGGGCGCGGGTCTGATCGGCCGTGCGCCAGGCGACAGCCGTGTCGGGATCGAGGATGTCGGCCAGGGCGCGGTTCCCCCGCGGCGGCTCCGGCGTGGCCCAGTCCACCCAACGGGCGGCGAGGTGGGGCGGCAGGCGGTCGCGGGCGGCGAGCACGCGGGGCGTCCGCAACGGGCTCTCGCCCACCAGGGCGGCGGGCGGACTTCCCTTGCAGGCCACCACGAAGAGGCGTGGACGCGATTGCGGCGCAAAGCGCGCGGCGTCGATCTCCAGGGCGCCGAAAGCGTAACCATGCTGCGCCAATGCTGCGCACAAATCGGCGAGGTCCTGACCGCCGCGCGAGGTCAGCAGGCCGACCACGTTCTCGATCACCACCAGGTGCGGCGCGCGGCCCTCGGCGCCCAAGTCGCTGATGAGGCTCCAGAAACCGAAGACGGCCGAGGAGCGGCCGCCCTCCAGGCCCGCCCGTGCGCCGGCCAGGCTGAAGTCCTGGCAAGGAGAGGAGGCCCAGGCGAGATCGGCCTGGCCCGGCAGGTCCGTCGCCGTCAGGGCGAAGACGTCGCCCTCGCGAAAATGCTGCGCAGCATCGGGAAAGTTGGCGCGGTAGGCGGCGGCCTTGCCGGGGTCGAAGTCGTTGGCGAAGAGGCATCGCCAGCCCTCGCCCAGGCCCAGGCGCGCCATGCCCCCGCCGGCGAAGAATTCGTAGAAGGTGAAAGGCCGGTTCCGCCCCATGGCGCGCGACGCTAACGTGCTTCGCTCATCCCAGGGAGAGCCGCATGCGCCTGACGTTCCTCGCCGCCGTTCCGCTGCTGGCGCTGGCCGCCTGCCAGCCGCAGGCGCCGGACGGCTCGCCCGCCACGGCCCCGGCCGATGCGCCGGCGAACGCGGTCGCGGCCGATGCGGCGAGCGTGTCGCCAGAGCCGACGCCCTACGATGCGCCGCTTTCGGCGCGGGGAACCGAGCCCTTCTGGGCCCTTCAGGTGACCGAGCAGACGCTCACCCTCACCCGGCCGGACGCCGAACCGCTCTCCATGGCCAACCCCGGTATGCGGATGGAAGGCGACAAGGCCACCTGGGACGCGCTCTCGGCCGGGGCGAGGCTCTACATCGTGGCCGAGGTGAAGACCTGCAGCGACGGCATGTCGGACCTCTCCTATCCGCTCACCATCGAGGTGCGGACCGGGGACCTGACGCTGAAGGGGTGCGGCGCCAAGGCCGCCGAGATGCCGCGCGAGGGCGGCGGCTAGGTTCGTTCCGCGGCGGTCCGTTCCCGCCTGTCATCGGCTAGCCGATGTCGACCGTCGGGATTTGCGACTGCGCCTGGGCGTTTCCGTCGTTCTCGTGGGCGGGCAGGGCGAGGCCGATCGCGATGGCCGCCAGCGCCGCGAGGACGATGAGGACACGAACTCCCATGGCTGGCTCCTCTCAGTGGACGATCCGCTCAAAACCCTTCGGGACGGCCGGTGTTCCTAGGGCGAAGCTTGCCCCCCGGACATGGAAACGGGCCGCCCGGAGGTCCAGGCGGCCCGCTCATCACGTTTCAGCGATGAAGGCTTAGGCGACCTCGAAGAGGCCCGCCGCGCCCATGCCGCCGCCGATGCACATGGTGACGACCACGTTCTTGGCCCCGCGGCGCTTGCCTTCCTGCAGGATGTGGCCGGTCAGGCGCGCGCCGGTCATGCCATAGGGGTGGCCGATGGCGATGGAGCCGCCGTTGACGTTGTACTTCTCCGGGTCGATGCCCAGCTCGTCACGGCAGTAGAGGCACTGCGAGGCGAAGGCCTCGTTCAGCTCCCACAGGTCGATGTCGTCGACCTTCAGGCC
>DASPLZ010000056.1:0-5164 GCA_035627295.1 Phenylobacterium sp.
CCGCGGACGATCCGATCCTGCGCGACCGCTACGTGCGGCTGAAGGCCCGCGCGGCGGCGATGAAGTTCCACAAGCTCAGGCTGCTGACCTGCGGCCTCACGGGCGAGAACCCCGGCGTCGGCGGGCTGATCGTCAAGCTGAACGGCACGATCCTGAACCACGAGCTGGCGGCGCTGGCCATCGACGTAATGGGCGAGGACGGGATCGCCTACGACCGCGGCGGCGATCCGGCGCTGCGCTCCGCCAGCGAATGGCAGTGGCGCTACATGTTCGACCTCGGCCTGATCATTGGCGGCGGCACCTCGCAGATCCAGAAGAACATCATCGCCGAGCGCGGGCTGGGGATGCCGCGGGAACCGAAGGTGGTGGCGCAATGAGCGGGTTGATCATGATCTCTCCCTCCCCCTCGTGGGGAGGGTGCATCGCCGCGCAGCGGCGAGACGGGTGGGGGCAAGCGGCGTGGGCGGCGATCCCCCACCCGAGCCGCTTCGCGGCCCACCCTCCCTACAAGGGGGAGGGAGAATAGGATGCATTTCGGGCTCTCATCCGATCAGAAAATGCTGGTCGACAGCATCGCCGGCGTCGCCGCCGAGCATGTGACCCTCGACGCGCTGCGCGGCCTCGAAGCCGGCGGCGACCTCGAAGCCAGGCTGCGCGAGGCGATGGCCGACCTCGGCCTCTACGGCCTGCTCGTGCCCGAGGCGCACGGCGGCAGCGGCCTTGGCCTGCTGGACGCGGCCCTGGCGCAGGAGGCGCTGGGCGCGGCCTGCGCGCCGGTGACCTCGCTCGGCGCAATGATCGCCGCGCCCTTGGCGCTGAGCTTGGCCGGCTCGCCGGATCAGCAGGCCGAATGGCTGCCCAAGCTGGCGGCGGGCGAGCTGAAGGTCGGCGTGGCGCTGACCGAGGCGGCGCATGGCCTATGCGGCGCGGGGCGCGGCGGGCCGAGCGTCTCGGGCGGCAAAGTCAGCGGCGAAGCGCGCTTCGTCATCGACGCGGCGGACGCGGACCTCTTCCTCGTCGGCGCGGGCGGCAAGCTGCATCTGGCGCCCGCGGGCGCGGGCGTTACGGCCTCCCCTGCCCCGACCATCGACCTCAGCCGGCGGACGGCGCACCTCAGCTTCGACGACGCGGCGGTCGAGACCCTGCCGGGGGATGGGCTGGCCCAGGTCGTCCAGGCCCTCTGGGTCGCGCTGGCCGCCGACACCCTGGGCGCCGGCCAGACCATGCTCGACCGCGCCGTCGCCTACGCCGGCGAGCGGGTGCAGTTCGGGCGCAAGATCGGCTCGTTCCAGGCGGTCAAGCACATGTGCGCCGAGATGGCCGCTGACCTGGAGCCCTGCCGCAGCCTCGTCTGGTACGCCGCCCACGCCGCCGCCGAGAGCCCCGACGAGGCGCCGATGATGGCCGCGCTCGCGGGGAGCCACCTCGCCGAAGTCGGCCGCGATGTCGCCCGCACCGCCACTGAGGTGCATGGCGGCATGGGCTTCACCGACCTGATGGGCCTGCACTTCTGGTTCAAGCGCATCGGCTGGAACCGCCAGGCGCTCGGCGGGCCGGAGCTGGTGCGGGGGTATGCGGCGCGGCTGGAAGGGTTGGCGGCCTGATCCCCAACCCGCTCATCCCCGCGAAAGCGGGGACCCAGGCTTTTTTGTAGGAACGCGGCATCAGCTGGACAGAACTGGGTCCCCGCTTTCGCGGGGATGAGCGGAATATGAGTCAGGCCAGGGCCTCGGGCGCCACCGCGTAGTCGCGCGAGCAATACTCACACTTCACGTGGATCTTGCCGTCCGGCTCGACCATGTCGGCGCGCTCCCCGGGCTCGAAGGAGCGCAGCACCGTCTCGATCCGCTCCTGCGAGCAGCGGCAGACGGCGGCCAGCGCCTTGGCGTCCTCCATGCGCACCCCGTCCTCGTGGAACAGGCGATAGAGCAGCCGGTCGGCCGGCAGGGTGGGATCGAGCAGTTCGTCCTCGCCGATGGTCTCGAAAAAGGCCTGGGCGCGGGTCCAGGCGTCGTCGGTGGCGCCTCGGGCGTCGTCGGCGGCGATGTACTGCACCAGCACCCCGCCGGCCCGCCAGCGATCGCCCTCGCCGAGATCGGCGCGGCCGACGGCCAGGCGCACGCGGGTCGGCACCTGCTCGGACTGGGCGAAGTACTGCTCGGCGCAGAGCGCCAGGGTCTCGCCCTCGATGGCGGTGACCCCCTGGTAGCGGTCCATGTCCGGGCCCTGGTCGATGGTCATGATGAAGACCCCGTCGCCCAGGAGGGAGCGGGCGCCCGGCCGCGCGAAGCCCTCGGCGGCCTTGGCCACCTCGGCCTCGTCGAAGCGGCAGTAGCCGCGGATGCTCCCGGAGGTGTCGTAGTCGGCGACGACGTAGCGCACTGGCCCCTGACCCTGCGCCTGGACGATCAGCCGCCCCTCGAACTTCAGCGACGAGCCCACCAGGGCGGCGAGCGCGCAGGCCTCGCCGAGCAGATTGGCCACCGGCTCGGGATAGTCATGCGCGGCCAGCACCTCGTCCACCGCCGAGCCCAGCCGCACGATGCGGCCGCGCACGGGCTGGTGCTCGATCTGGAAGGCGGCGACGAGGTCGTCGGCGGCGGTCTGGATGTCGGAGGTCATGGGCGCGCTATGTAGGAAGCAGGGACGACGTTTTCACCGGCGGGCGCCAAATCCTCCCCCATGCAGCGGAGCGGAATGGGGGAGGGGGACCGCGAAGCGGTGGAGGGGGCGAGGTTCTGCACTGTGAGTCAGCAAGAACGCGCCGGCGAAAACCTGCTGAGCCCACGCCAAGTCGCGCCCCCTCCACCGCTTCGCGGTCCCCCTCCCCCGTTGCACGGGGGAGGACTTGGCGGCCTAGCCGATCTTCCCGAAGCACCAGGCCAGGATCGACTTCTGGGCGTGGATGCGGTTTTCCGCCTCGTCCCAGACCAGCGAGCGGGGGCCGTCGATGACCGCGTCGGTCACCTCCTCGCCGCGGTGGGCGGGGAGGCAGTGCAGGAACACCGCTTCGTGCGCCGCCTCGTCCATCAGCCGCTCGTCCACCTGGAAGGGCTCAAGCGCCTCGATGCGCTCGTCATGGTCGACATCGCCCATGGAGACCCAGGTGTCGGTGATCACGCAGTCGGCGCCGCGCACCGCCTCGCGCGGGTCGTCGGTCATCTCCACGCGACCTTGCTCCTGAGCGGCGCGGGCGAGGTCGACCAAATCGGGGTGATAGACCGGCGGGCAGGCGATGTTCAGCTTGTAGCCGAGCTTCGGCGCGGCGTGGATGAAGCTGGCGCAGACGTTGTTGCCGTCGCCCACCCAGGCGATGGTCCTGCCGGTGATCGGCCCGCGGTGCTCCTCGAAGGTGAGGATGTCGGCGAGGATCTGGCACGGATGGCTCTTGTCGGTCAGGCCGTTGATCACCGGGATGGTGGAGGCCATGGCCAGGCGTTCGACCTCCTCGTGCTCGATGGCGCGGATCATGATGGCGTCGACCATGCGCGAGAGCACCTTGGCCGTGTCCTCGATCGTCTCGCCGCGGCCGAGCTGCATGTCGGCGGCGGTGGAGATGATGGCCGAGCCGCCCAGCTGGCGGATGGCGGCGTCGAAGGAGAAGCGCGTGCGGGTGGAGTGCTTCTCGAAGATCATCGCCAGCACCCGGTCCTTGCCGGGCGCGTCGGCGTCGACGGCTCCTTGAGGCCAGCCGCGGCGGGCGGCCTTGCGAGCGGCGGCGTCGTCGAGGATCGCGCGCAGGGTGGCGCCGTCGAGCTTGTGCAGGTCGATGAAGTGTCTGGGCGTAGTGGTCATGGCGGATAGGCCTTGCGTCCTTCGAGACGGCCGCTTTGCGGCCTCCTCAGGATGACGAATGGGAGTGGGCCGCAGCCGGGCCCGCGAAGTTCAACAGAGCTCGTCATGGTGAGGAGCGGCCCACCGGGCCGCGTCTCGAACCACGCACGGCCTTTCAGGCCGCCAGTTTTCGTCGCGCGGCCTCGCAGGCGCGCTCCAGTTTCTCGATGGCCTCGCGGGCTTCCTCAAGGGTGAGGGTGAGCGGGGGCAGAAGCCGCACGCAGTTGTCGCCGCCGCCGGCCACCAGCAGGCGCTGGTCGCGCGCCAGCTGCATGAATTCGCGGTTGTTGACAGCCAGCTTGATGCCGATGAGCAGGCCCTTGCCGCGGATGTCCACCACCACGTCGGGGAAGCGTTGCTGCAGGCCCGCCAGCTGCTGGGTGAAGTAGCCGGCCACCTCGCGCACGTGCGCCTGCAGCTGCGGCTTGATCAGCTCTTCGAACGAGGCCTTGCCCACCGCCATGGCCAGCGGGTTGCCGCCCCAGGTGGAGCCGTGCGCGCCGACGTTCATGCCGCTGCCGGCCTCGGCGGTGGCCAGGCACGCGCCGACCGGGAAGCCGCCGCCCAGCGCCTTGGCCAGGCACATGATGTCCGGCTGCGCGGCCGAAGCGTACTCGTGGGCGAACAGCTTGCCGGTGCGCGACAGGCCGCACTGGATCTCGTCGTAGATCAGCAGCGCGCCGTGCTCGTCGCAGAGCGCGCGCAGGCGGTTCAGGTCCTCCTCGGGCAGCGAGCGGGCGCCGCCCTCCCCCTGCACGGGCTCGATGATCACCGCGGCCGTGTTCGGCCCCATCATGGCGGCGAGCCCGTCCATGTCGCCGAAGGTCGCCTGCAGATAGCCGGGCAGGCGCGGGCCGAAGCCCTCCAGATAGCTGGCGTTGCCCGAGGCGTTCACCGCCGCATAGGTACGGCCGTGGAAGGAGCCGTCGAAGCCGATGATGTCGATCTTCTCCGGCCGCCCCTTCGAGGCGTGGTAGCGGCGCGCCACCTTCAAAGCGAGCTCGATGGCCTCGGCGCCGGAGTTGGTGAAGAACACCTCGTCGGCGAACGTGTTCTCGCAGATCAGCTTGGCCAGCGCCTCCTGCCCCGGGATGCGGAAGACGTTGGAGACGTGCCAGATCTTCTGGGCCTGCTCGGTCAGGGCGGCGACCAGCTTGGGGTGCGCGTGGCCCAGCGCGTTGACCGCGATGCCGGCCATGCAGTCGAGGTACTCCTCGCCCTCGGCCGTCCAGACGCGCGCGCCCTCGCCTCGCTCGAACGCCAGCGGGGCGCGGTTGTAGACGCCCATGATGTGATCGCTGGGAACGACGGCGGCGGCGGTTTCGGCCAC
>DASPLZ010000057.1:0-5107 GCA_035627295.1 Phenylobacterium sp.
TGATCTCCAACGCCGCCAAGTTCTCGCGGCCCGGCGAGACCGTCGAGGTCAGCGTCCGCCGCCGCGGCAACCTCGCCCGCTTCTCGGTGCGCGACCACGGCCCGGGCATCCCCGACGAGTTCCGCGGCCGCATCTTCTCCAAGTTCGCCCAGGCCGATTCCTCCGACACCCGCCAGAAGGGCGGCACGGGCCTGGGCCTGGTCATCGCCAAGGAGATCGTCGATCGCCACGGCGGGCGCCTGTGGTTCGAGTCCGAGCCGGGCGAAGGCGCCTGTTTCCACGCCGACCTGCCGCTGGCCGAGATCCTGGAACCGGCGGCCGGCCCGCCGACCGGCGAGCGCCTGCTGGTCTGCGAGGACGACGCGGACGTCGCCGCCGTCCTGCGACAGACGCTGGAGAGCGACGGCTTTGCGGTCGACATCGTCAACACCGTGGCCGACGCCGTCGCCGCGCTGAGCGTGCGCAACCCCTATCGCGCCCTGGTGCTCGACCTCGTCCTGCCCGACGGCGACGGGGTGCACCTGATCCAGGCCCTGCGCGCCCTGCCCTCCACCCGCGACCTGCCGATCATCGTGGTCTCCGCCGACGCCGACCGCGGCCGCCGCACGCTCGGTGCGCGGGCCCTCAACGTGGTCGACTGGATGGACAAGCCCGTGGATGTCGCCCGCCTGCGACGCGCCGTGGTCGCCGCCCTCGCCCACAGCACCGCCGAGCGGCCGCTGATCCTGCACGTGGACGACGACCACGACATCCTGCGGGTCACCGCCGCGGCCCTGGCCGTCTGCGGCGAGGTGGCCTCCGTAGAGAGCCTCGCCAAGGCCCGCGCCTTCCTGGCCGCCCGCACCCCTGACCTGGTGGTGCTGGACCTGGCCCTGGGCGACGGCTCGGGTCTGGAGCTGCTGGCCGACCTCACCGACACGTCCGGCGCGGCGATCCCGGTGCTGATCTTCTCGGCGCAGGACACCGACCAGCTGGTGCTCGACCGGGTGGCCGAGGTGATGACCAAGTCGCGCACCTCGCTCGCCGGCCTGGCCGAGACGGTCAAGCGCATGCTGGAGACGGCGCCTCCACCGCCGCAACGGAAGCTCGCCTCATGAGCGACCTGAAGGTGCTCTACGTCGACGACGAGCCCGACATCCGCGAGGTGGCGACCCTTTCGCTGGAGCTCGACCCCGGCATCAAGGTGCGCGCCGCCGAATCCGGTCCCCAGGCCCTCGAATGGGTGGCCGCCGGCGAGTGGCGTCCCGACCTGGTGCTGCTCGACGTGATGATGCCGGGCATGGACGGCCCCAGCGTGCTCAAGGCCCTGCGTCTCCTGGAGCCGACGCGCGAGACGCCGGTGGTGTTCATCACCGCCCGCGCGCAGAGCCATGAGCGCAACCGTTTCCTCGAGCTGGGGGCGGCCGGGGTGATCACCAAGCCTTTCGACCCGATGACCCTGGCCACCGAACTGCGCGCGGTGATCGCCGCCCGGGCCGCGGCTTGACCGACGCGCTGGAGCCTCTGCGCCGGCGGTTCCTGGCGCGGGCGCGGGACGATCTGGCTGCGATCAAGGCCCATCTGGCCGGCGAGACGCTCGCCTCCGACGAGCTGCGCCTGCTGGTGCATCGCCTCGCCGGCGCCGGAGGCACGTTCGGCTACCAGGACATCAGCCAGTCCGCGGGCGAGGCGGAGGACGAGGTGCTGCAGGAGCGCGACCCGCGGCCCGCCCTGCTCAGGCTGCAGGACGTGCTGACGCAGCACGTCGCATCTTCCTAGGCTGAAGGACCCGCCGCGCGAAAACGCTCTAGGCGTGCTGAAAACACGCCGCCGGGATTGCCTCGGCGGCGCGACTCGGCTCGACCACGGCCCCTCCCCGACGTTGCAGCTGGTTTTCGATGTCCGTGAAATCTTCCTCCTCCGGCGGCGCGGTGCTCGCCGCCGTGATCGCCTGCGCCGCCGCGCCCGCTTACGCCCAGGACGCGGTCGCCAGCGTCGATGAGATCGTCGTCACCGCCCAGAAGCGCGAGCAGAGCCTGCAGGACGTACCGGTGGTGGTCACCTCGGTGAGCGGGGCGCTGGTCCGCGACGCCGGCGTGCATGACATCCGCGAACTTTCCGTGCTGACGCCGGGCCTGACCGTCACCGCCACCTCCAACGAGACCTTCGTGACCGCCCGGGTACGCGGCGTCGGCACGGTGGGCGACAATCCGGGGCTGGAGTCCTCGGTCGGCGTAGTGATCGACGGCGTCTACCGGCCGCGCAACGGCGTGGCCTTCGGCGACCTGGGCGAGGTCGAGCGGATCGAGGTGCTCAAGGGGCCGCAGGGCACCCTCTTCGGCAAGAACACCTCGGCTGGCGTCATCAACATCCTCACCGCCGGCCCCACCCGGGAGGCCCGCGCCGAGTCGGAGTTCACCGCCGGGAGCCACGGCCAGCTGGGCTTCACGGGCTCGCTGAGCGGCCCTCTGGCCGAGGGCCTGCAGGGCCGCCTCTTCGCCGCCGCCCGCCAGCGCGAGGGCTTCCAGGACATCGTCACGGGCGACGGCCCGCGCGGCGAGGACGCCGACAACGACCAGAACTTCCACACCGTGCGCGGCCAGCTCGCCTGGCGGCCCGCCGAGGGCCTGGACCTGCGCCTGATCGGCGACCTGACGCGCCGCAACGAGGCCTGCTGCGTCGGGGTGCAGCTCTTCGTCGGCCAGTCGCCCGCCAGCCGCGCGCGGATGGTGGAGGCGGTGCGGCCCGGCTCGCTCGATCCCACCGACACCCCCTTCGACCGCCGCGGCTACGCCGACCGCTCGACCGACCAGCGGGTGGCGGACGAGGGCCTGTCGCTGGAGGCCGGCTGGCGGCTGACCCCGTCGGTCACCCTCACCTCGATCAGCGCCTGGCGCGACTGGAAGGTGGAGGTCGGCCAGGACAGCGACTTCACCGCCGCCGACCTCGTCTGGCGCCCCGACAACGGCGACAACTTCACCCGCTTCGAGCAGTGGTCGCAGGAGCTGCGCGCCGCGGGCGAAGCGGGGCCGGTCAACTGGCTGGTCGGCGGCTTCTACGCCCAGGAAAACCTCGACACCCGCTCGATCCTCGCCTTCGGCCGCGACTACTACGCCTACTACGCCGGCCGCGTGCTGGGCGGCGTCCCGGCGATGATCGGCCTGACGCCGGGGACCATCCTGCAGCCCGGCGCGGGGCAGGACGACCGGCACGGCCAGAAGAACCGCACCTGGGCGCTCTTCACCAACAACAGCCTGGAGCTCGGCGAGCAGATCGAGCTGACCGCGGGGCTGCGCTACACCGTCGACAGGAAGCGGGTGGTCTCCGACTACACCACCACCGGCGCCTCCTGCGACCAGGCCGAGGCGGCGTTCGGGACCCTGGTCGGCGCGCTCGGCGCGGCCACGGCCAACGCCATCGCAGGCGGCCTGTGCATCAACGGCCAGAACGACGATTTCGACGACCTCGGCCCTGTCCGCCAGTCGCGCCGCGAGAGCGCCTGGAGCGGCTCGGTGAAAGCCGCCTGGCGCCCGCGCGCTGGGCTGATGGCCTACGCCTCCTACGCCCGCGGCTACAAGGCCGGCGGCTACAACCTCGACCGCGAGGGGCGCGTGGCGACGGCGGGCGGTGTTCCCAACTGGACCGCCGATCCCGACACCGGCTTCGCCCGCGAGATGGTGGATTCCTGGGAGCTGGGCGCCAAGACGGCCTGGCTGGACCGCAGCCTCCTGGTCAACCTCACCGCCTTCCACCAGGCCTATGAGGACTTCCAGCTCAACACCTTCGCCGGCACCGCCTTCAAGGTGGAGACCCTGCCGAAGGTGACCTCCAGGGGCGTGGACGCCGACTTCGTCTGGCTGGCGCCCATCCCCGGCCTGACCCTGCAGGGCGGCGTCACCTACGCCGACACCGAGATCGGCCGCTTCACCGCCGCCGACCTGCGCGAGCCAGCCAACTTCAACAGCCTGCGCCGCCTGCCGGGCGGGCGGCTCTCCTTTGCGCCCCTGTGGTCGGCCTCGCTCGCCGGGACCTACGAGCGCGACCTCGCCGGGCTCGTCCTGCGCTCCACGCTCTCGGGCAAGTTCACCTCCAGCTACAACACCGGCTCGGACCTGCATCCGGTGAAGGTGCAGGACGACCTCCTCCTCCTGAACGCCCGCATCGGCCTCGGCGCGCCGGATGAAAGCTGGCGGCTGGAGCTGTGGTCCAACAACCTGACCGACCGCGACTACATCCAGGTCGGCTTCAACGGCCCCTACCAGGTCAACGAGAACGACGACTCCGTCAGCGTCTACGGCGCCTTCCTCGGCGCGCCGCGCACCACCGGCGTGACCTTGCGGTTGCGGCGCTGACGGCGGGGGATGGTGCGGGCGGTCGGAATCGAACCGACACGAGCCTTGCGGCCCTACGGATTTTCGTACCACTTCGGCTTTCGCCGCCGCCCCAAAGATCGCAAGGGCGTTCGTGGTCTGGACTATCCCTTCGCCCTAGCCGCTGGCCTTAGGCGCCGCCCGTCTAGTCTCTACACCTTCCCCGGCGGGCCGGGGCTTGGCTCGGGATTCCCAGGTGAGAGGGTTCCCCGAATTTGAGCGGTTCTACGTCCAAGGTTTCCCTCGGCGCACTCAAGAGGCTGGCTCAAGTCCGTTGCGTCTACCAGTTTCGCCACGCCCGCATGCCGCCTTCGATGCCACAAGCCTGGGCCCGCCGCCAGCCGACGGATGCGGCGGCGCTCCGCGGAGGCCCTAGGGCGTGAGGCCGGCCCGCACCGCCACGCGAGCCGCTTCCCCGGCGGTCGGCGCGTTCGGATTGACGCCCGCCATCGACGCCTTGATCCCGCCCCTCTGCTGGACGACATGGGTGAGTTCGTGGCCGATCAGCTGGTGGTTCACCTGCTCCGGCGCAGGGCCAATGAAGATGTCGTTGCCCTGGGTATAGGCCCGCGCCCCCAGCTGCTGCGGCAGGTGCGAGTTGTAGTGCACCCGCATGTTCGACAGGTCCTGGCCAAAGGCGTTCTCGTAGCCCTGGCGCAGGCCGTCCGGCAGTCCCTGGCCGCCGTTGGCCGCATGGATCCGCGCGCGCTCGGACTCCGGCAGCGATTCCCAGTGGTTCGGCATCATTCCCCCCGATG
>DASPLZ010000058.1:0-7695 GCA_035627295.1 Phenylobacterium sp.
GCCGGCGGCCTCGCCGCGCCACAGCACCTCGCCGGCGGGCGAGAGCGCGAAGGCCTCGTCCGGCTCCGCGGCGAGGCGCCCGAGCCGGCGGGCGACCTCGGGGGCGACGGCGGCCTGTGCCGCGGCGCGCAGGGTCTTGTCCTCCAGCTGCGAGCCGGCCTTGGCGATGTCGAAGTTGAGGCCCTGCAGGCGGCCGACGTACTGGCCCTCGACCGTCACCTCGCCGCTGTCGGCCACGCCGGCCAGCATCTCGCCGCGCACGCGCAGGCCGCGCATCAGGGCGCTGGTCCGCCGGTCGACAAAGCGGGCCATCAGCTTCTCGTGCAGGGTGTCGGAGAGGCGGTCCTCCAGGGCGCGGGTCTCGCCCTGCCAGGTCTGCGGCGCGGCCAGCCAGTCCGGGCGGTTGGCGACATAGGCCAGGGTGCGCACGCTAGCCAGGCGCGCGGCGAGGGCGTCGATCTCCCCGTCAGTGCGGTTCAGCTGGGCGAACTGGCCGGCGATCCAGGCGTCGGGGACCTTCCGGTCGCGGCTCGTCAGGGCGAAGAAGAAGTCGCGCACCAGGCGCAGGTGTTCGTCGAGCGAGACCTTGCGGAAGTCGGGCGTCTGGCAGGCCTCCCAGAGGCGGGCGAGGGCGCGGTTGTCGCGGCAGCGGAGAGCGACCTCCTCGTCCTCGGCCAGGCGCTTCAGGGCCAGTTCGTCCAGGCTCTCGGCGGCGAGCTTCAGGCCTTCGCGGTTCGGCGGCTTGGCGAGAGACGCCTGCAGGGCCTTCAGCGATCCGAAGTCGAGCCTGGCGTTGCGCCACTCGGCGGCCTCGATGGGCGGAAAGCGGTGGCCCTCGACAGCGGCGACGAGTTCGTCGTCCATGTCCTCGCACTCGCCGGTGACGCCGAACGTCCCGTCGGTGCGGAAGCGCCCCGCGCGGCCGGCGATCTGGCCGACCTCCTGCGGGTGCAGCGGGCGGGTGCGGCGGCCGTCGAACTTGGAAAGCCCGGCGAAGGCCACATGGTCGACGTCCATGTTCAGGCCCATGCCGATGGCGTCGGTGGCCACCAGGAAGTCGACCTCGCCGGACTGGTAGAGGGCGACCTGGGCGTTGCGGGTGCGGGGGCTGAGCGAGCCCATCACCACCGCGGCCCCGCCGCGCTGGCGGCGGATCAGCTCGGCGATGGCGTAGACCTGGTCGGCGGAGAAGGCGACGATGGCGCTGCGGCGCGGCAGGCGGGTGATCTTCTTCGGCCCGGCGTAGGTGAGCTGCGAGAACCGCTCGCGGGTGACGATCTCGGCCCGGGGCAGGAGCTTGCGGATCAGCGGCGCCATGGTCCCGGCGCCCAGCAGCATGGTTTCGTAGCGGCCGCGGGCGTGCAGCAGCCGGTGGGTGAAGACGTGGCCGCGTTCAGGGTCGGCGCAGAGCTGGATCTCGTCCACCGCCAGGAATTCAACCTCGCGCGACAGCGGCATGGCCTCGACGGTGCAGACGAAATAGGTCGCTCGCGGCGGGATGATCTTCTCCTCGCCGGTGATCAGGGCGACCGCGCGGGGGCCGCGCAGCTTGACGATGCGGTCGTAGATCTCCCGGGCGAGCAGCCTGAGCGGCAGGCCGATCATGCCCGAGGCGTGGCCCAGCATGCGCTCGACCGCCAGGTGCGTCTTGCCGGTGTTGGTGGGGCCGAGCACGGCCACGAGGCGGTGCTCAGGCGCGCCGGTGGGCCGATCACTCATGGGCCGAAGGTGGGATGGGAATCGCCGAGCGGCAAGCGGCGCCGTGGCGCTCCCTCCCCAAGGGGGAGGGAAGGTTTAGTGCGACGGCAGTTGCACGCCTCGCAGCGCTTCCGCGGTCTGCGGATCGGCCGGGAAGAAGGACTCGATCGCCAGCTCCGTCAGGGTCACGTCCACGGGCGTGCCGAACACCGTGACCGTCGAGAAGAAGTTCAGCTCCCCGATCGGAGTACGCAGCTGCAGCGGCACCGCCACGCCGCTGAAATCCTCATGCGCCACGTCGCGCGCCGCGCCCGGCGGCGAGGGGAGGGTCGCGAGTTCGGCGTGCAGCTGCGCCAGCACCGGATCGGCGGAGGCGGCCACCTGGCGGTGCAGGCGCTCCAGCGCGTGGGCGCGCCAGTCGGCGAAGTTGACGATGATCGGGGCGAGGCCCTGCGGGTGCAGCGACAGGCGCAGGATATTCACCGGCGGGGCGAGCAGGCTCTGGTCCTCGGCGGCGAGCAGAGCCCCGACCGCGCGGTTGGCGGCGACCAGGTTCCAGTGCCGATCCACCGCCAGCGCCGGCCAGGGTTCATGCGCGGCCAGCACCAGCTCCACCGCCTGGCGGGCGGCGGCCATGCCCGGGTGGTCGAGCGGGCGTTCGGGGAACACCGGGGCGAAGCCGGCGGAGACCAGGAGGACATTGCGCTCGCGCTGTGGGATCTCCAGCTGGTCGGCGAGGCGCAGGACCATGTCGCGGCTGGGCTGCGAGCGCCCGGTCTCGATGAAGGAGAGGTGCCGGGTAGAGATCTCGGCGTCGAGCGCCAGGTCGAGCTGCGAGAGACGGCGGCGCCGGCGCCATTCGCGCAGGTGGTCGCCGACCGGGCGCGTCTGAGGGGTGTGCATCATGCCGGCGAACTTAGCGGGCAGGGTGGGCCGCGCCATTACCTGGCGCGTAATCGACCAGCCGCGCGGCGAGGGGAATGCTGGCCTCGATCGCCGCTCCGATCCCCGGCGGCGCACGACATCGGAGACCTCGCCATGCAAACCGTTTCCTCCCCCTTCCTGCGGCGCGTGCTGCTGCTGGACGCGATCGCGAGCGGCGCCACCGGCCTGCTGCTCGCCTTCGGCGCAGCGATGCTCGCCCCGATCACCGGCATCGACCCGTCCGTCGCCGGGCCGGCCGGCTATTTTCTGATCCCCTATGCAGGCCTGGTCGCCTGGCTCGCCAGCCGCCCGGCCCAGCCCGTTCCGCTGGTCTGGGCGGTCGTGGCGGTGAACATCCTCTGGGTGGTCGAGAGTCTGGGCGTCCTGGCGCTGGGATACCTCTCGCCCAACGTCCTCGGCCTCGTCTTCGTGATCGCGCAAGCGGTGGTGGTCGGGGTGTTCGCGGAGCTGCAGATCCTCGGCCTGAAGAAGGCGCGCGCGTCCGCCGCCGCCTGAAGGCCCCTGGTCCTCCCTTGCCCGGCAGGGGAGGACCGCGCATCATCCCAGCCTTTCGAAGATCACATTCGTGGGTGGGAACATGTTCAGGATCACGACCCTCGCCGCCGCCTTGGCGGCGTTTTCGCTTGTCGGGACGGCCGGCGCCCAGGCGCCCGAGGCCAAGCCCGAGCCGAAGAACGACTATGCGGACAAGGCCAACTGGCTCTGCTGGCCCGGCCGCACCGACCAGTGCTCGGGCGACAACACCGCGACCGTCGTCAAGGCAGACGGCTCGCTGACCAGGGAGACCTGGAAGGCTGACCCGAAGGCGCCGATCGACTGCTTCTATGTCTATCCCACGGTCTCGCTCGACCCTGGCGTGATCTCCGACATGAAGGCCAATGACGAGGAAAAGCGGGTCGTCGAGCAGCAGCTCTCGCGCTTCGCCTCCAAGTGCCGGGTCTACGCGCCGCTCTATCGGCAGTTCACTCTGACGGCCCTGCGCAGCATGATGACCGGCGCCGCGCCGCCGGCGAACTCGCCACGGCCGCAGACCGGCTACGAGGACGTGGTCGACGCCTGGAACTACTACCTCGCCAACGAGAACAAGGGCCGGGGCTTCATCCTGATCGGCCACTCCCAGGGCTCTGGCGTGCTGACCCAGCTGATCGCCAACGAGATCGACGGCAAGCCCATCCAGAAGCAGCTGGTCTCGGCCATGCTGCTGGGCACCGGCCTGCCGGTGGAGAAGGGCAAGGATGTCGGGACCTTCAAGCACGTGCCGCTCTGCAAGAGCCCGACCCAGACCGGCTGCGCCATCGCCTACGCCAGCTTCCGCGACAACGTTCCGCCGCCGGCCAACAGCCGGTTTGGCCGGCCGCGCGATCCGGCCTCGACGATGGAGGTGGCCTGCACCAACCCTGCCAACCTCGCCGGCGGCAAGGGGGAGCTGCACGCCTACCTCTCCAACGGCTCGATGATCGCCAACGCCTCCCTACCGCCAGCGCCCTGGGCGACCGGCAAGACGGTCGATACGCCGTTCGTCTCCGTGCCGGGGCTGCTGACCGCTGAGTGCGTCTCGAAGAACGGCTTCAACTACCTTTCGGTGCATGTGAACGCCGATCCGGCCGACCCGCGCACCGACGATATCCGCGGCGATGTGATGGCGGGCGGCCAGCGGCTGGACGACTGGGGCCTGCACCTGATCGACGTCAACCTGGCGATGGGCAATCTGGTCGATCTGGCCGGCAGCCAGGGTCAGGCCTGGCTGGCCGCGAACGGCCAAGCCGGTCGCTGAACGAGAAGCGCCCGCCGACGCGAAACGCATCGGCGGGCGCTGGAGTCGGCCGGGTTTGGGGGGGCGAACGCGGCCGACTGACCCTTCAGGCGGGGCTATCCGCCGGTGATCTTGCGTCCCGCAAAGAGACCCAGCACCAGGAAGACGGCGAAGACCACCAGGAAGGCGAAGAACAGGAACTTGGCGATGCCGGCCGCCGCGCCGGCGATACCACCGAACCCGAGCAGGCCCGCGATCAGGGCGACGACGGCGAAGATGAGCGCCCACTTGAGCATGCGGTATCCTCCGAATTTCTTTGTCGCGGCATCAACGCGGTGACGATGTTCGCGTTCCGGCTTTCGGCCCGGGCCGCGGCGTCCTAGAACCGCAGGGCCATGGCCAAGAACCCCGAGAGCCCCACCGAGCCCTTCAAGCGCGCGCTGGCCAACGCCGCGCGTTCGCTAGCTGAGAGCCCGGACCTGGAGATCGTCTATTCCGGCGAGGGCCCGGCGCTGCAGGGCAACCGGGCGGTGCTGCCGCACCCGCCGCGCGACCTGGGGCCGGCCGAAGCCGCGCGCATCCGCGGGCTCGCCGACCAGATGGCCCTGCGCATCGCGCACCACGATGTCGCCCAGCACGCCAAGGGCCGGCCCAATTCGGCGATCGGCGGTCCGGTGTTCGACGCCATCGAGCAGGCGCGGATCGAGGCGATCGGCTCCAACGCCCTGGGCGGGGTGCGGGCGAACCTCAACGCCGTGCTGGAGGCCGCGGTCGCCAAGCGCGGCTTCAACCGACTGGAGGACCTGGCCAATCCGCCGATGCCCGAAATCCTCTCGCTGATGGTGCGCGAGCGGCTGACGGGGGATGCGCCGCCGGCGATGGTGGCCCCGTTGGTCGACCACTTCCGCGCTGAGATCGAGAAGAAGGCCGGGGCCGACCTCGACCAGCTCCTCGCCAAGATCGAGGACCAGAAGGCGTTCCAGAAGATTGCGCGGACCATCGTGCGCGACCTTTCCATGTCCGACGACCTCACCGACGCGCCCGAGCAGCCGGACGACGAGGAGGAGGGCCAGGAGGGCGACCCGTCCGAGAGCGAGGCTGACGAGGGCGAAGGCGAGGAGCAGGGGCCGCAGAGCGCCCAGATGGACGACAGCGAGGCCACCCATCGGGAGTCGGACGACACCGACAGCCAGATGATGGAGGCCCAGCAGGACGACGACGCCGAGGACTCCGACGAGCCGCCGGAGATGGGCGAGGGCGAGCAGCCCGCCCGGCCGGAGAGCAAGGACACTGGCCGCGAGGTGACCTACAAGGTCTTCACCAGCGCCCACGACGAGGTGACGCCGGCCGAGGAACTTTGCGACCCGGAAGAACTCTCGCGCCTGCGGGCCTATCTCGACGCCCAGCTGACCAATCTCTCGACGGTGGTCGCGCGCCTGGCCAACAAGCTGCAGCGCAAGCTGATGGCGCAGCAGAACCGTTCGTGGAGCTTCGACCTCGAGGAGGGCATCCTCGACGTGGCGCGGCTGACGCGGGTGATCGTCGACCCGACCGCGCCACTCTCCTTCAAGGAGGAGCAAGACACCGAGTTCCGCGACACGGTGGTGACCATCCTGATCGACAACTCCGGCTCCATGCGCGGCCGACCGATCATGGTGGCCGCCGTCTGCGCCGACATCCTGGCGCGCACCCTGGAGCGCTGCAGCGTCAAGACCGAGATTCTCGGCTTCACCACCCGGGCCTGGAAGGGCGGGACCAGTCGCGAGGACTGGCTGAAGGCCGGCAAGCCGCCACAGCCGGGGCGGCTCAATGACCTGCGTCACATCATCTACAAGGGGGCCGACGCGCCCTGGCGGCGGGCGAGGAAGAACCTCGGCCTGATGATGCGCGAGGGGCTGCTCAAGGAGAACATCGACGGCGAGGCGCTGATCTGGGCGCACCAGCGGCTGCTCGCCCGGCCCGAGCAGCGGCGCATCCTGATGGTCATCTCCGACGGGGCGCCGGTTGACGATTCCACCCTCAGCGTGAACTCCGGCCACTACCTGGAGCGCCACCTGCGCGAGGTGATCGCCGAGATCGAGGGCAAGAGCCCGGTGCAGCTGATCGCCATCGGCATCGGCCACGACGTGACCCGCTACTACCGTCGGGCGGTGACCATCGTCGACGTGGAGCAGCTGGCGGGCGCCATCGTCGACCAGCTGGCCGAGCTCTTCGACGAGGAGCCGCGGCGCATGACCCGCAAGATGGCCGGCCTGCTGCAGCCGCCGCCAGGCGCCGCCCCGCCGAAGAGAACGACTTCCAGCGAAGTGAAGAGGGCGATTGCGTGAAGGCGTCGTGGGGCGTGCTTGCCGGGTGGGTCCTGAGCGCGGCGCTGGCTGCCTGCGCGCCGCCTCCGGCGCCCTTGCCGTCCGGCCCGATGCCGGCCGGCGACGGGATCGCGATCCAGACGACGCCCGTTCCGCTGAATCCGGACGATCCGGCGCAGGCGCGCCTCGGCGACTTCGTCTACGCTGGCGGGGTGGCGCTGGCCTCCGACCAGACCTCGCGCCTGCACGGGCTGTCGGACATCGTGGTCAGGGGCGACCGCCTCTGGGCGATCAGCGACGACGGCGACGCCTTCGAGGGGCGGCTGGTGCTGGACAAGGCCGGGCGTCTGATCGGCGTCACCGACGGACGGCTCACCGCCCTGACCGGGCCTGACGGCAAGCCGCTGCAGGGCAAGGCCTTTGGCGACGCCGAGGGCCTGGCGATCCTGCCGAACGGCGACCGGCTGGTCTCCTTCGAGCGCGAGCACCGCATCTGGCGCTATCCGGCCGAGGGCGGTCCGCCGGTCCCTGCGCCGATGCCCGAAGTCGCCATGGCCGAGAACGACGGCATGGAGGCGATCACGGCCGATCCCGAGGTCGCGGCCGACGCCTATGCGGTAGGGGTAGAGGCGACCGGGGCGGTCTTCGCCTGCCGCCTCTCGGCCAAATGCCGGCAGATCGGGACGGTGGAGAAGACCGACGACTTCGGCCTGGTCGCCATGACCAAGGGGCCGGGCGAGCACCGCGTCACCATGCTGCGCGCCTGGGATCCCCTGCGCGGCAACCGCATCATCGTGCGGGTGAAGCCGCCGAACGGCGAGCGGGCGGAACTGCCCTTGGCGCGGCCGCTGACGGTGGACAATTTCGAGGGCGCCGCGGCGGTGGCGGGCCCGGGCGGCGCCCTGCGGCTCTACATCCTCTCCGACGACAACTTCCAGAGCTCCCAGCGGACCCTGCTCCTGGCGTTCGACTGGAAGCCGTCGAAACCCGCCG